>NZ_DAORSQ010000029.1:0-26381 GCF_035443605.1 Actinotalea sp.
GGACGGCCGGGACGGGTCGCCTCAGTCGTTCCCGGGGACGTCCGTGGCGATCTTCTCCGCGTCGGTCGCCTCGGCGGCGTCCGCGAGCGTCTCCTCGACCGGGGCCGCCGTGACGGCCCGCTTGCGCGGGGTCGCCTTGCGCGTGGCCTCGACGGTCTTCTCCGCGACCTCGCCGACGGCCTCACGGGCCTTCTCGGTCGCCTCGCGCGTCTTCTCTGCGGCGCGCTCGGTGGCCTCGCGCGTCCGCTCGGCCGCGCGCTCGGCGGCCTCACGGGCCTTGTCCGTCGCCTCGCGCGTCTTGGCGATCGCCTCGCCGGCGACCTCCCCGACGGCCTCGGCGGCGTCGCCCAGCTCGTGCCGGACGTCGGAGACCACCCCGCCGAGCTCCTCGCGGGCCTCGGCAGCGCGGTGCTTGAACCGGTCGCCCGCGTCCGCCGGCTCCCAGGGCTGCTCGGCCCACGGGTCGGTGGTCGGCTTGCTGCGCTTCCACGCGAACAGGGCGGCGAGGGCAGCGGCCGCGCCGGTGAGGAGCCAGAAGATCTTGGCGCCGGTGTGCGACCTCGGCGGCTCGGGCACCTCGATGTGGGCGATCTCGGTGAGCCGGGCCGAGGCGGCGTCCCGCGCCCTGTCCGCACCGACGGCCGCGGCAGCCAGGGCGGCCGTCACGGCGGCGGTGACCTTGGGCAGGATCTCCTCGACGAACGCGTCGTGCGCGGTGTCGACCATCGGGACCGCCTTCTCGGCGGCCCGCTCGACGGTGGGCTCGGCGGCCTTGGCCGCGTCACGCAGGGCCTTCTCGACCTTGGGGCCTGCCCACTCCACGGCGGCCTCCACGCGGGGCGTCGCCCACTCCATGGCCTGGCCGGCGACGACGGCGGCCTGCTCGGCGAGGTGCGCGGCGGTCTGCCCCGCGTGCACCGAGGCGTCGGACAGCGCTGCGCCGACCTCGGCCGCCTGCGTCTTCAGCTTGTCGGCATCGACGGAGGACAGCGCGGAACGACGGATGTGGTCGAGCATGGTCGACTCCCTGGGTTGGCAACGAACGGGCTGATCCAGCCCCGCACCCCCATGCTGCCACCTGGGAGCGTGCCGTGCCTGCCTGCGTGCGAGGATGTGACCATGTTCGCGACCCTGCACACCACCTCTGGTGACATCCGCATCGAGCTCCACGAGAACCACGCACCCAAGACCGTGCGCAACTTCGTCGGCCTGGCCACCGGCGCCACGCCGTGGAAGGACCCGCGCACGGGCGAGGAGCGCACCGAGCCGCTCTACGACGGCGTCGTCTTCCACCGCGTCATCTCCGGCTTCATGATCCAGGGCGGCGACCCCCTGGGCACGGGCACCGGCGGCCCCGGCTACACGTTCGACGACGAGATCCACCCCGAGCTGCGCTTCTCGGCCCCGTACCTGCTGGCGATGGCCAACGCCGGCCTGCGCCGGGACCCCGTCTCGGGCAAGGTCGGCGGCACCAACGGCTCGCAGTTCTTCATCACCGTCACGGCGACCCCGCACCTCAACGGCAAGCACACGATCTTCGGCACCGTGGCAGACGACGAGTCAAGGGCCGTCGTCGACGCGATCGCCACGACGCCCACGCGCGGTGGCGACCGCCCCGTGCAGGACGTGACGATCACCTCCGTCACGATCGAGGACTGAGCGGCCCCGAGCGCCGATGAGCGACGCGACCGACCAGACGGGCGCGGCCACGGCGGCCGTGCCCGTCTGTCCTCGCCACCCCGACCGGGTGTCCTACGTCCGGTGCCAGCGCTGCGGTCGGCCCACGTGCCCCGAGTGCCAGCGCACCGCCGCCGTCGGCGTGCACTGCGTCGACTGCGTGCGGGCAGCGGTCAAGGCCGCACCGCAGGCGCGGACCGCCTTCGGTGCGCCGCTGCGCGGCGGCCGCCCGGTGGTCACGCTGACGCTCATCGGGCTCAACGTCGTGAGCTTCCTGCTCCAGCTCACGCTCGGCGCCGCCTGGACCTCCCGGTGGGTGTTCAGCCCCGCGATCGGCGAGCTCGAGCCCTGGCGGTTCCTCACCACGGCCTTCCTGCACGACTCGGGCTCGCTCCTGCACATCGGGTTCAACATGTACGCCCTGTGGGTGCTCGGGCAGTACCTCGAGCCCGCGTTGGGCCGCTGGCGGTTCACGGCGCTGTACCTCACCTCCGCGCTGGGCGGCTCCGTGCTCTACCTCCTGCTCGCCTCGCCGACCATCACGGCGGACGACCCGTCGTGGATCACCTCGGTCGTGGGCGCCTCTGGCGCGGTGTTCGGGCTGTTCGGAGCGATCATCATCGTGCTGCGTCGGCTCGGCCGCTCCGCCCGGTCGATCCTCGTGGTGCTCGCGTTCAACGCCGCGATCCCCTTCTTCGTCCCGCGGATCGCGTGGGAGGCGCACGCGGGCGGCCTGCTCGTCGGCCTGCTCCTCGGTGCGGTGTTCGCCTACGCCCCGAAGTCTCGCCGTGTGCGGCTCGGCGTCGCGGGGGTGGTGGCGACGACGGCGCTGCTCGTCGCCCTCGCCGTCCTCAAGTACGCCGGAGCCTGACCCGGAGGGCCGTCCCCAGGCTTACTCACACCTGTGGAACTACACCGGTGTAGTTATCCACAGAGATGTCCACCTCTGGGGATGACGCGTCCCGTCAGTGCCAGCGGGTGGTCAGGCCGAACCCGGCCAGGATGAGCACGAACCCGACCGCCAGGTTCCAGTTCTCGATCCCCGGGATGGGGTAGCGCGTCTGGGAGATGTAGGTGACGACCACCCAGAGCAGGCCGCTGACCATGAGGCCGATCATCGTCGGGACGAGCCACGCCGGGTTGGTCTTGGGGGCGGACGATGCCGGTGGTGGCACGTAGGAAGGCTTCTTGCGCGACCTGGACTCGGGCACGGGGCTCTCCTGTACGGGGTGCGGGCCGGCACCTACGACGCCGGTCGTTCGTCATCTAGCGTAGTGGGCGTCGCGAGGAGCGCGGCCGACGGGGCGGGAGGGGTGATGGAACGGCTGCACAGCGCGTCGCGCGCGCACGCCTGGGGCGCCCTCGGCGTCGCCGCCGTGCTCGTCACGGCCGGCTACCTCTTCGCCGCCAACGCCCACCTGCAGGGGGGTGCGGACGCCCGCCAGCCCCAGGACCTGCTCCAGCTGGTCCAGGCGGAGCTCGACCAGTCCGCGCGGGCCGCCGAGGAGGTCTCGGCGCTGCGCGCGGAGGTCGACGCCCTCACGGACGCGCAGACCGACGTCGCCCCGCAGGTGGACCCCGAGGTCGCCCTCATCGAGATCGCCGCGGGCCGGGTGCCCGTGAGCGGACCGGGTCTCACGGTGCGTCTGACGGATGCGTCGGCCAACGCCCCCCGCCCGGACTGGGTGACCAACGACGACCTCGTCGTGCACCAGCAGGACCTCCAGGCCGTGATCAACGCGCTGTGGACCGGCGGCGCCGAGGCGATGACCCTGCAGGGCGAGCGTGTGGTCTCCACCTCCGCGTTCCGCTGCGTGGGCAACGTCCTGCTGCTGCACGGGCAGCACTACTCCCCGCCGTACGTCGTCGAGGCGATCGGCGACCCGGACGACCTGCGCGAGGCCCTGCTCGACTCCCCGGCCGTCCAGACCTACCTCGACTACGTCGACGCGGTCGGCCTCGGCTGGTCGGTGGACTCCGAGGAGTCGCTCCAGCTCGCCGCGTACGAGGCGTCGGTCGACCTGCAGTTCGCGCAGGTGCCCGACGGTGTCGAGGTGCCGGGCGTCGTGGACGAGCGGTGAGCCCCGTCGACAGCCTGCCGGACGTCCGCCGGCCGGCCCGGCGCTCTGCGGTGGCGGTCGGCGTGCTCGGCGAGCTGCTCGTCACGCTCGGCGTGCTGCTGGGGCTGTTCCTCGTGTGGCAGCTGTGGTGGACGGACGTCGTCGGCGAGCGCGCCCAGGCCGCCGTGGTCGCCGAGCTGGGGTTCACGCCTCCGGACGCGGACGCCGCGCCGGAGCCCGTGCTGCGCCGGGACCCGGCCCCGGTGCTCGTCGAGCCCGCGTTCCGCACGACGTTCGCGACGCTCCAGGTGCCGCGCTGGGACGACGTCGCACGGCCGATCTCGCAGGGCACCGCCAAGCGCGAGGTCCTCGACGCGCTCGGCATCGGGCACTACGAGGGCACAGCGATGCCCGGGGCGGTCGGCAACTTCGCCGTCGCGGGGCACCGCACCACCTACGGCAAGCCCTTCCACCGCGTCGCGGAGCTCGTGGTGGGGGACCCGCTCGTGGTCCGCACGGCCGACACCTGGTACGTCTACCGCGTCACGGCCGCAGAGGTGGTCGGCCCGCAGCAGGTCGAGGTCATCGCCCCCGTCCCCGGCGACCTCGCGGCCGTGCCGACCCAGGCGATGATGACGCTCACCACGTGCCACCCGATGTTCAGCGCCAGGGAGCGCTACGTGGTGCACGCCGTGCTCGACCACTGGCTTCCCGTGGTGGACGGCACCCCGGCGGAGCTCGGGGCTGGCGCATGATGTACGGGTGGTTGTGGCGGGCGCTGCCCGGTCCGGCGGGTGCGCGGGTGGCGCTGCTCGCCGTGCTGGCCCTGGCGGTCGTCGCGGTCTGCTTCACCTGGGTGTTCCCCGCGATCGCCCCGTTCATGCCCTTCAACGACATCACCGTGGAGTGAGATGACCCGGATCCTCGTCGTCGACAACTACGACTCGTTCGTCTACACGATCGTCGGGTACCTCGACCAGCTGGGTGCCGAGACGGTCGTGGTGCGCAACGACGCCGTGCCATCGCTCGAGGAGCGCTCGGCGTACGACGGTGTCGTCATCTCCCCCGGGCCCGGCACCCCGCGCGCCGCTGGGCAGAGCATGGACGTCATCCGGGACTGCGCCGCGGCGGGTCAGCCGATGCTCGGGGTGTGCCTGGGCCACCAGGCGCTCGCCGAGGTGTTCGGCGCCACGGTGACGCACGCTCCGGAGCTCATGCACGGCAAGACGAGCCAGGTGGTGCACGAGGGCGCCGGCGTGCTGGCCGGGCTGGCCACGCCGTTCCGGGCGACGCGGTACCACTCGCTCGCCGTCGTCGACGGGACGGTGCCGGACGAGCTCGTCGTCACGTCGCGCACGCAGTCCGAGGACGGCCCGGGCGTCATCATGGGCCTGCAGCACCGCGAGCTGCCGCTGCACGGCGTGCAGTTCCACCCCGAGTCCGTGCTCACCGAGGGCGGTCACCGGCTGCTGGCCAACTGGCTCGAGGTGTGCGGCCTCGAAGGCGCGGTCGAGCGCTCGGCCGGCATGGCGCCGCTGGTCCGCCACACCGCCTGACGTCAGGGGGCCGGCGGGGTCCCGTTCGACAGGAAGATCGTCACGGTGCTGCCCGCCTCGACCTCGGTCCCGGTGTCCGGGTCGGTGCGGGCCACCCGCTGGTCCGGCTCGGTGCTCGGCTCGTCCGGCCCGAACGCGGCGTTGAGGCCGGCCGCGCCCAGCGCAGCGGACGCCTCGCTCGAGGTCATCCCGATGACGTCCGGGACGGTGACCAGCTCGACCGGCCGGGCGATCGCCACGGTGATCGTCACGCTGATCTGCTGCGGCACCGGGCCAGGGCCGCGGCTCTGCCCGATGACCGTGCCGGGGGCTGCGTTGGACTCCTCCTCCTCGACCACGGGCACCAGCCCGAGATCGATGAGCGCCTGCTCCGCCGCCGCGCGCGTGGCCGCGGTGCCGACGAAGTCGGGGACCAGGACCTGACCGGTGGACAGGAAGATCGTCACCGTCGCGCCCGGGTCGACGGACTCACCCGCGACGGGCTCGGTGCGCATGACGCGGTCCTTGGCGACGTCCGGGCTGTTCTCGGTGGCGCCCAGCGCGATGTCCGTGAAGCCCAGGGCTGTGAGGGCTCCCCTGGCCTGGGCCTCGGTGAAGTTCGACATGTCCGGGATGGTCACGGCATCCGCGCCGGAGGACACGTAGAGGTCGATCGAGTCGCCCTCGGCGACGAGCGTCCCGGCGTCTGGGTCCGTGCGCGTGACGCTGCCGGCGGGCACGTCGAGGCTGGGCTCGGGCAGCGGGACGACCTCGAGGCCCAGGGCGACGAGCTCCGCGGTCGCGGCACCCTCCGTCATCGTGGCGACGTCCGGCAGCTCGAAGGTGCCGGGCTCCTCGGGCCCCGTCGGGTTGCCCAGGCTGAGGATGAGCGCGATCCCGGCGATGGCCGCGAGTGCGACGCCGATGAGCGCCCACATGAGGCCCTTGCGGGACTTGGGCTCCTCCTCGTCGACGAGGTCGTGCCGGGAGGTCGGTGCGCCGACGGGACCCCACGGCGAGACCGCCGGCGGAGCGGCGGGCTGCGCACCCATCACCTGGGTCGCGGCCGTGGCCGGGCCCGGGTCGGCCAGTGCCGCTGCCGCGCCGAGCGCTGCGGCTGCGCCGAGCGCCGCCGTCGCGCCGAGCGCCGGGGCGGCGACGTGCCCGCCGCGCAGCACGGCCTCGAGGTCGGAGCGGAACTCCGCCGCGGTGGAGTAGCGGTTCTCGCGCGCCTTGGCCAGCGCCTTCATCGTGATCCGGTCGAGCGTCTCCGGCACGTCCGCCGCGAAGGTGCTCGGCGGCTGGGCCTCCTCGCGCGCGTGCTGGTACGCCACCGCGACCGGGGAGTCGCCGATGAACGGCGGGCGCCCGGTGAGCAGCTCGAACAGCAGGCAGCCGGTGGAGTACAGGTCGGAGCGGGTGTCCACCTGCTCGCCGCGCGCCTGCTCCGGGGACAGGTACTGCGCGGTGCCGATGACGGCCTGGGTCTGGGTCATGGTGCCAGCGGCGTCCGCCATGGCACGCGCGATGCCGAAGTCCATCACCTTGACCGCGCCCGTGGGCGTGAGCATGACGTTGGCCGGCTTGATGTCGCGGTGCACGATCCCCGCGTGGTGGGAGTACTCCAGCGCCGAGAGCACGCCGGCGGTGATCTCGATGGCCTCCTCGATGGGCACCGCCGCGCCGTCGCGCAGGATGTCGCGCACCGTGTGGCCCTCGACGTACTCCATGACGATGAAGGGCACGTGCGCCAGGGCGCCGCCCTGCTCGGTGGTGACGTCCTCGCCGGTGTCGTACACGGCGACGACCGCCGGGTGGTTGAGCGAGGCCGCGGCCTGCGCCTCGCGGCGGAACCGCGCCTGGAAGGACGGGTCCCGCGCCAGGTCGGAGCGCAGGATCTTGATGGCGACGGTGCGCCCGAGCCGCGTGTCATGGCCGATGTGGACCTCGGCCATCCCGCCGCGCCCGATGAGCTCACCGACCTCGTACCGGCCGCCGAGTATCCGCGGAGCGTCGTTCACCACTGCTCGTCCCTCGCTGTCGTCGTCTGCGGTGCGGGCGGAGGATCCCGGCCCTCGTCGCGGTCTGGCCAGATCATCGCACCGACGGGCGTCGAGCCGCCGGAGGCGCCCGTCACGATCTGGTGTGCATCCTCCGGTCCGGACGCGCGCGACGGCCCCCAGAGCCTATCGGCGAAGGCCGCGCCCAGCAGGGCGAAGACCACCACCAGCGCGAGGGCGAGCAGGGGCTGGACCAGCCTGCTCCGGCGCCAGCGGCCCGGTGCGGCTGCGGCAGCACCGCCGCTGATGTCGGGGCGCGGCGCGGGCGACGGCCCGGGCGCGATGACGGGCGGCAGCTCCGTCGGGGTGGGCGAGACCGCGTCCTCCAGCGGGCGCCCGGGCACGACGGCGGCCTGGATCGCAGAGCCAGAGCCGGCGTGGCGGCCGGAGGGCTGCGGGACGCCGCCGGGCGGGGTGCGTTCTGCCAACGCGTCGAGCGTCCTGGCCAGCGACGCCGCCGAGCGCGGGCGCTTCTCCGGGTCCTTGGCGAGCATCCGCATCACCAGGGCGGCGAGCTGCGGGTCGACGCTGTCCGGCAGCGGCGGCACGGGCGTGTTGACATGCGCGACGGCGATGTCGACGGCGGTCGGCCCGGTGAAGGGCCGGTGCCCGACGAGCGACTCGTACGCGACGATGCCCAGCGAGTAGACGTCGGACGCACCGGTCGCCGCGCCGCCGACGGCCTGCTCGGGGGACAGGTACTGCGCGGTGCCCATGACCATGCCGGAGGCCGTCATCGGCACCTGGTTGGTCGCCATCGAGATGCCGAAGTCGGTGATCTTCACCCGTCCGGACCGCGCCAGCAGGATGTTGCCCGGCTTGACGTCGCGGTGCACCACGCCGCCGAGGTGCGCGGCGTGCAGCGCGCGCGCCGTCTGGGCCAGGATCGGCAGCAGGCGGCGCGGGGGCAGCACGGGCTCGCGGTCGAGCAGGTCGGACATCGGCTCGCCGACCACGAGCTCCATGACGAGGAAGGCCGAGCCGTCCTGCTCGCCGTAGTCGTAGAGCGCGGCGATGTTGGGGTGGGACAGGCCCGCGCTGTTGCGCGCCTCGGTGCGGAACCGCTCGAGGAACCCGACGTCGCCCGCGAACTCGGCGCGCAGCACCTTGACCGCCACGTCCCGTGCCAGCGCCTCGTCGTGCCCCACCCACACCTCGCCCATCCCGCCCACGGCGATGCGCGAGACGAGGCGGTAGCGGCCCCCCAGGGCGATGTCGGCCATCGGCTTCATCGCAGCGCCGCCTCGATGACGGCCCGCGCGACGGGCGCGGCGACCCGACCGCCGGTCGCCTCGCTGCCGGCGCTGCCGCCGTTCTCGACGATGACGGCGATCGCGATGGTGGGGTTCTCCGCCGGGGCGAACGCGGTGAACCAGGCGTGCGGGGCGGCGTCGGCCGTCGTCTGGGCCGTGCCCGTCTTGCCGGCCACCGTGACGCCGCTGATCTGGGCCGAGGTGCCGGTGCCGCTCGCGACGACGGCGACCATCATGTCGCGCAGGGCAGCGGCGGTGGCGGCGGAGACGGGCCGGCCGAGGGTGCTCGGCGCTGCCTGGTCGACGACCGTGAGATCGGCGCTGCGCACGGCGGCGACGAGGTAGGGGGCCATCTGCTCCCCGCCGTTCGCGATCGCCGCGCTGACCATGGCCATCTGCAGGGGCGTGACGCGGACGTCGTACTGCCCGATCGCCGCGATGGCGGTCTGCGGGGCGTCGATCGCCTCGGCGTCGGGGAAGTGGCTCTCGGTGACCGTCAGCGGCACGTCGAGGGGCGTGTCGAAGCCGAAGGCCTCGGCCTGCTCGCGCAGCGCGTCAGCGCCGAGGTCCATGCCCAGCTGACCGAAGGCCGTGTTGCACGAGATCCGCAGCGCGTCGAGCAGCGTGGCCGTGCCGGTGGGGCTGCACGACGAGCCGCCGAAGTTGCCCAGCGTCGCGCTGCTCTGCGGCAGGTCGAGCACGTCCGGCGCCGCGATCTGCGTCGCCGGGGTCATGCCGGCCTCGAGCGCGGCCGCCGCCGTGACGAGCTTGAACGTCGAGCCCGGCGGGTAGGTGGTGCCGGCGATGGCGCGGTTGACCATCGGGTCGCCCTCGTCGGCGTTGAGTGCTGCCCAGGCCTCGTTGACGGCCGCGGTGTCGTGGCTCGCGAGCAGGTTCGGGTCGAAGGACGGCTTGGACACCATCGCCAGGATCGCCCCGGTGCGCGGGTCCAGCGCGACGACGGCGCCGCGCTGGTCGCCGAGCGCGTCCCACGCGGCCTGCTGGATCACGGGGTCGATGGTGAGCTCGACGATCGCGCCCTGCGGCTGGCGCCCGGTGATGAGGTCCTGCAGGCGGTTGTAGAACAGCGAGTCGGCCGTGCCGTTGAGCTCGGTGTTCATCGCGTCCTCGATGCCGCTGCGGCTGAAGACGATGGAGTAGAAGCCGGTGACCGGGGCGTAGAGCGCACCGTTGGCGTAGCTGCGCTGGTAGCCGAACGGGTCGTCCACCGCCGTCGAGGACGCGATCGACTCGCCGCCCACGACGATCGGCCCGCGCGCGTTGCCGAACTCGCGGTACAGCGTGCGGACGTTGCGGTTGTCGTTGTTGAGCGTGGGCGCCTGGAAGAACTGCACCCACGTCGCCCCGCCCATGAGGGCAAGGAACATCGCGATGACGACGGTCGCGAGCCGGCGTGCCGGGGTGTTCACCGGGGCACCTCGCGCACGTCGATGAGCTCGGTGGCGTGGTCGTCGCCCGCGGGCAGCGCCGGGGCCGGCGCGGGCTCCGGCTCCGGCGTGACGAGGGCCGCGAGGGCGTCGTCGTCCGGCAGGTCGTCCGGGGCGCCGGGGCGGGCGGCCCCGGCCGGGCGGCGCGCGCTGTCGGAGATCCGCAGCAGCAGCGCGACGATCACCCAGTTGGCCAGCAGGGACGAGCCGCCGTACGCGAGGAACGGCATCGTCAGACCGGTGAGCGGGATGAGCCGGGTGACGCCGCCCACCACGACGAAGCACTGGAACGCCACGACGAAGGCCATCCCGCCCGCGAAGAGCTTGCCGAACCCGTCGCGCACGCCGATCGCGGTGCGCAGGCCGCGCTGGGCCAGCACGAGGTACAGGGTGAGCAGGGCGAGCAGGCCCGTGAGGCCCAGCTCCTCGCCGAGCGACGCGACGATGAAGTCCGACTCGGCGTACGGCACGAGGTCCGGCCGGCCGCGGCCCAGCCCGGTGCCGAACAGCCCGCCGCTGGCCATCCCGAACAGCCCGCGCACCAGCTGCCCCGAGCCGCCGGGCGAGGCCTCGAAGACGTCGTTGTCGAACGCGTGCAGCCAGGCGTCGAACCGCGCGCCGACGTGGCTGAACACCTGCGACGCGACGAAGGCACCGCCGCCGAACAGCAGCAGGCCGATGACCACCCAGCTGAGCCTCTCGGTGGCGAGGTAGAGCATCGCGACGAACAGCCCGAAGAACAGCAGCGACGTGCCGAGGTCCCGCTCGAAGACGAGCACGCCGAGGGAGACGGCCCACGCGACGATGATCGGCCCGAGGTCGCGCGGGCGCGGCAGCTGCAGGCCCAGCACGCGCGGGCCCGCCAGCGCGAGGGTGTCCCGCGTCGTGACGAGGTAGCCGGCGAAGAAGATCGCCAGCACGATCTTGCCGATCTCGGCCGGCTGGAACGAGTTGCCGGCGACGAAGATCCAGATCCGCGCCCCGTTGACCTCCTCGCCCAGGCCCGGAACCAGGGGCAGCACGAGCAGGCCCAGCCCGACGACCATCGCGGTGTAGGTGTAGCGGCGCAGCGTCCGGTGGTCGCGCAGCAGCACCAGCACGAGGCCGGCCAGGACGACGCCCAGGGCGGTCCAGGCGAGCTGGCGCTCGGCGAAGGACGTCTCGCGGCCGCGCAGCGCGTAGGCGAGGTCGATCCGGTAGATCATCGCCAGCCCCACGCCGTTGAGCGCGACGGCCACGGGCAGCATGACCGGGTCCGCGTAGGGCGCGCGCCACCGCAGCACGACGTGCAGGCCGAGGGCGAGCACCACCAGGCCGGCGGAGTAGCCGACGATGTCCACCGGCAGGGTGCCGGACGTCGCCAGCCCCACCTGGGCGTAGGCGCCGATGCCCAGCAGCAGCGCCACGGCGAGCAGCGCCAGCTCGATCCCGCGGCCGGCACGCACCGCGTGCGGCGCGACGGTCGCCATCACCGCCCCCGGCCGGGGCGGTCGGTCGTCGGTGCGGTACGGGTCACGTCGCCCCGTCCGCCTGGAGCTCGAGCTCGTCGACCGTGGCGCGGGCGTCCTCGAGGCTGTCGGCCGGCAGCGTCTGGTCGAGGCGGTCCTGGACGTATCCGGGCAGGTCGGTCACCCGGGTGTCGCTGATCTCGACGACGTGGGACAGCTCGAACGAGCCGATGGACTGCGGGATCCCGCGGAAGACGGCGATCCGACCGTCGTCCACCCCGAGGAAGTACTGCTGCTGCGTCCAGCCGTAGCCCCACCACCCGGCGGCGCCCAGCCCGCCCAGCACGAGGAGCAGCGCCACGGCCCAGGCGATGCGGCGGCCCGTGCGGCGCGGCGTGGGCTCGTCCTCGTCCAGCGGCTCCGGCGGGGCGGCGGACTCCGCGGCCCGGACGCTCGCTGCGTGCTCGGCCGCGCGCGCCGCGGCCCCTGCCCCACCGACGGTGGGCCGGTGGCGGTCGAGCGCCGCCGCACCGACGATGTGCGAGGTGGTGCCCGGTGCGGCGCCGTCGGGCAGGGTGTCGACCTCGACGACGTCGCCGAGCACCACGGTGACGTTGTCCGGCGCCCCGCCGCGCAGGGCCAGCGCCACGAGGTGGTCGGCGCACGCGTCGATGTCCCGCTCGGTGCGCAGCGTGTGGGCCATCGTGTCGTGGCTCACCACGCCCGACAGGCCGTCGGAGCACAGCAGCCAGCGGTCCCCCGGCACGGCCTCCCGCACGGACATGTCCGGCAGGATGTCCATGTCGAAGTCGCCGAGCACGCGCAGCAGCACCGAGCGCTGCGGGTGCCGCTCGGCCTCCTCCGCGGTGATCTTGCCCGTGTTGACGAGGTGCTGGACGAAGGTGTGGTCGGTGCTCACCTGGGTGAGCTCGCCGTCGCGCAGCAGATACGCGCGCGAGTCCCCGATGTGCGCCATCGCCAGCTTGTTGCCCGAGCGCAGCAGCGCCGTGACCGTGGTGCCGAGGCCGGACAGCTCGGGGTTCTCCTCGGCGCGGGCCAGCAGCTCGTCGTGCGCGGACGTCAGCGCGCGGGTCAGCTCCGCCAGCACGTCGTCCGGCCCGTGCGCCTCGTCGTCCAGGGGCGCGAGGTGCGCCACGGCCACCGAGGAGGCGACGTCCCCGCCCGCGTGGCCGCCCATCCCGTCGGCGACCACGAGCAGGTGCGGCCCGGCGTACGCGGAGTCCTGGTTGTTGGCGCGCACCAGGCCGACGTCCGAGCGCGCGGCGTACCTCAGGGCGATGGTCACGGGTGGCGCCTCAACGCTGCAGCTCGAGGGTGGACTGGCCGACGCGCAGCTGGGCGCCGACCTCGACGGGCGTGGGCGCCTCGATGCGCTCGCGGCCCACGAACGTGCCGTTGGTCGAGCCGAGGTCCTCGACGTACCACTGGCCGTCCTGCGGGAAGACGCGTGCGTGCCGTGAGGACGAGTAGTCGTCGTCGAGCACGAGGGTGCACGACGGCGCACGGCCGATGAGGATCGCCGAGGCGCCGAGCGGCAGGGTGGTGCCGCGCAGGGGGCCGGCTGTCACGACGAGGCGTCGCGGCACCTCGCGCCGCGGGACAGAGGGTGCGGCGGGGGCCGGCCGGCCGGCCGCGCCCACGGGAGCCGGGGCGCCGGCCGAGCGGCGCAGCCGGCGGCGCACGATCCGGGTGCCGTACAGGTCGCGGCGCAGCACACCGATGGCGAGCAGGACGAACAGCCACAGCAGCACGAGGTAGCCCAGCCGCAGCAGGGTGATCGTCAGCTCACTCATGGCCGGCGGTCACTGGTCCTCGGGGTCGTCGGAGCCCGTCCAGAAGAGGATCCGGGTGCGTCCGATGGTGATGGTGTTGCCGTCGACCAGCGTCGCGGCCGGCACCTGGTGGCCCTCGACGAACGTGCCGTTGGTGGAGCCCAGGTCGCTCGCGACCACGCCGTCCGGCGTGACCCGGATCTCCAGGTGGCGCCGGGAGATGCCCGGGTCGTCGACGATGATGTCGGCCTCGCTGCCCCGACCGATGACGGTCACGGGGCCGGTGAGCAGGTAGCGCTGGCCGTCGATGTCCACGAGGGGGTGGCGTGCGCTCGCCGCGACGCTGGTGGCCGGGGCGACGGCGCCGCGCACGGTCGCGCTGCGCACGAGGAACCGGCCGGTCTCCAGGGCGTCGTCCTCGACGAACATCACCGCGACGGGGCCGACGAACGCGTACCGCTGCGTGGTGGCGTAGTCCGTGACGTTGGCGGCGAGCTCGTCCGCGAGGGCCTCGGCGCCCCAGTCCTCGATCTGCTGGAGGTCGCCGGGGGACAGCTCGATGGTGAACTCGTTGGGCACCACGGTGCGGTCGCGGCCGACGACGGCGGCACGGTCGTCCACCTCGCGGCGCAGGGCGCTGGCCAGCTCGACCGGCTTGACCTCGCTGCGGAAGGCCTTGGCGAAGGCCGAGGAGACCACGCGCTCGACGCCCTTCTCGAACTTGTCGAGGAATGCCATGCCACCTCCGTTCGTCGCCGGGCAGGGCCGGCGACGGGGGGATCCGTCGGCGGCTGCGCAGCGCCGGGCCCGAGGCCCGCGGCGCGTCCGTGCCGATCGTATCCGGCGTGGCAGGTCATGGCCGCGCACCCGGGCCGCGCGCCTGCGGCCCCGTGCTAGCCTTCTCCGGCGCGCGCGAGTGGCGAAATGGCAGACGCGCTGGCTTCAGGTGCCAGTGTCCGTAAGGACGTGGGGGTTCAAGTCCCCCCTCGCGCACAGGCGAACGGCCCCGGTCCGGTGGATCGGGGCCGTTCTGCGTCCCGGTCCCTCACCCCGGCGCGGCGGCCAACCGGGTGACGTCAGCGAGCAGCTCGGCCGACGGCGCGCCGTCGAACGCCTCGAGCTCGACCCGCCGCGCCCCGCCCCGGCCCACCACGCGCCAGGTGCCCACGGCGCGACCGCCGCGGAGCACGGTGGGGCGGAACACCCCGTTGCCGCCGGGGACCACGCGGTCCGCGTACGCGGCGGGCACGGTCGCGGTGCGGTCGGCGTACCCGAGCACCATCTCGTCGAACCCGGGCAGCAGGTGCGTGGCCATCGCGGCGTCGCGGTGCGCGGCCAGCAGCGCGGGCGTACCGGGGTCGAGGTGGTAGGTCGCCCCCGCGACCTCGAGCGTGTCGAGCCGGTCCGCGACGAGTGCCAGGCCCGTGCGGACCTCGCCGAGCGGAAGCCCTGACCAGCGGGCGAGGTCCGGCACGGTCGCGGGGCCGTGGCCGCGCAGGTAGCGCAGCGTCAGCTCGGCCAGCGCGTGCTCGCGGTCGAGGCGCCTGGGCGCCGGCACCCAGCGCTCGACGAGGACGAAGAGCTGCTCGGCCCCACGGAACGGACCCTGGCACAGCACCCCGGCGTGGGCCAGGTGCACGATGAGGTGGTAGCCCCGCCCGGCGTCGGTGGGCAGGCCGGCCGCCCGCCACACCGCAAGGAGCTCCGCCCGGGTCAGGCCCGGGTCCGCGGCGGCGAGCGCGGCCCGCGCCGTGGTCCCACCGACGCGCAGGGCGTCGTCGTCCAGCCCGAGCTGCGCCTGCCGGCGCGCGGCGGCGACGCGCGGTCGCGCCGTCATGAGCTCGCCCATCCACACCGCGTCCACCGCCGCGACCGCGTGCAGCGTGCCGCGCATCGGCCACGTCCGCACCACGGCGCCGGCGTCGAACGCGGCCCTGACCTGGGCCGTCGAGCGGCCGGCCGTGCGCAGCGCGATCGAGGCGACGGCGCCCGGGAGGTCCTGCGCCTGCAGCGCGAGCAGGTGCTCGACGGTGGCGGCCGGGTCGCTCGCCGGCGGACCCACCACCCGCTGGGCTGCGAGGCGCAGCAGGGCGATCTCGAGCGTCGGGTCAGTCGTCACGGTCGGCCTCGCCGGCGGGCTCGGCGGTCAGCGCGGCCTCGGCGGCCGGTTCCGGCGCGCCCGGCGGATCCGGCTCGTCGTCGGCGTGCGCGATGTGCGCGAGCTCGCGCCAGATGAGCACCACGAACACCGCGGAGCCCGCGAACGCGAACCAGAACGGCGCGGTGACCCCCCAGCGATGGGCCAGCAGGCCGCCGATGCCCGAGCCGATGACCAGCCCGCCGAACACCCCGACGAGGTTGACGCTGCCCACCCGGCCCTGCAGCGGCAGGGGGACGGCGCGCTGACGCACGGTGACCGACGTGGTGCCCCAGATGAACGCGTGCGCGCCGAACGCGAAGAAGATCACCATCGCCACCCATGCCTGGCGGGTCAGCG
Organism: Actinotalea sp.; assembly: GCF_035443605.1. Taxonomy (NCBI): domain Bacteria; kingdom Bacillati; phylum Actinomycetota; class Actinomycetes; order Micrococcales; family Cellulomonadaceae; genus Actinotalea; species Actinotalea sp. The sequence continues at coordinate 15,772 of NZ_DAORSQ010000029.1, forward strand.
CCAGCCCCAGGTGGGTCAGCGTCTCCACGATCAGCCCGATCCGCATGAGGTCGCCCAGGCTCACCCGTCGGGTGATCCAGCCGTAGGACGCGGTGCCGGCCAGCCCGCCCACGGCGCTGACGGTGGTGAGCAGCCCGAAGCCGATCTCGCCCATGCCCAGCCGCTGGGTGGCGTAGAGCACGAGCACGGACCACGCGGCGCCGAAGGTGATGTTGAACGTGAAGATGGTCAGCACGAGGGTGCGGACCGCCGCGTGGTGGCGCACCCACCGGAAGCCCTCGGCGATGTCGTGCCGCAGGTGCGTGCGCTCGCCGGGCGCGCGGCCGTGCGCCGGCAGCACGATCCGGGACATGAGCAGCGCCCCCGCCGCGACGACGAGCGCCTGGGTGGCGAACGGCCACACGGACCCGGCGGCGAACAGCGCTGCGCCGATCGGCGGCCCGGCGAGCTGGTTGACGGTGAGGAAGCCGGTCTGCAGCCGCGCGTTGGCGACGGCGAGGTCCCCGCGCGCGACGAGCATCGGCAGCAGGGTCTGCGAGGCGGAGTCGGCGAAGACCTCGGCGGTGCCGACGACGAAGAGCGCCACGAGCACGACGGTGATCGACACGCGGTCGGTCAGCACGGCGGTGGCGAGGACCGCGAGCACCGCGGCCCGGGCGAGGTCGACGGCGACGACGAGGCGGCGGCGGTCGAGGCGGTCGGCCAGCGCGCCGGCGAACAGCCCGAAGAGCAGCGGCGGCAGCCACTGGAGGGTGGCGGCGAGCGCCACGAGCCGCGCGTCGGTGGTGAGCGACGCGACGAGCAGGGGTCCGGCGGCGAGCGAGATCCCGTCGCCGAGGTTGCTCGTCCACGAGGACGCGAGCAGCCAGCGGAAGCCCACGCCGAGGCGTGCGGGGACGAGGCGCTCGACGAGGTTCACAGGGCCTCGATGGTAGCCGTCGGCCGGGCGACGGCCCCGTGCGGCCGCCCGCGACGGCCCCGCTGGCGGCCGGGGGACCGCCGGTTAGCCTCGAAGGATGGTGCGGCGCCGGCACGACGACAGCGTCGAGGTGCTGCTCGTCGAGGACGACGCGCCACCGGAGCACGGCGCTGGCTCCGGGACCGGTGCCCGCGCCCCGACCCGCGTGTCGTGGCGCCCGCCCGCGTGGCTCCGGTGGCGGCGCGTCCTCGCCGCGGCGCTCGTCCTGGCGGCGGTCGTCGCCGGCGGATCGCGGGTCGCGACCGACCGGGCGGAGCGCGCCGAGGCGGCCGCGCTGGCGGCGGCTGCCGGGGTGCCCGGGTTGGCACCGTCCCTCGAGCGGCCTCTCCGGGAGGTCTGGCGCACCTCCGGCCGGGTGCTGGCGCTCGCGGACGGCGTGCTCGTCGAGCTCGCGGGGACCACCGACCGGCGGGAGCTCCTCGGCCGCGACGGCCGCTCGGGCGAGGTGCTGTGGACGGCCGTCCTGCCGGGCGTCAGCCGCCTCACCGACCTGGCCTGTGACCTGGAGCTCGGTCCGCCGGAGGCGCGGCTGCTGGGCTGCCGGGTGACGGCGGGCGACGGGCGGGGCGCGGTGGACCTCTCGGCCGCGAACCCGGGTCCGGGTCGCCTCGTGCTCGTCGACCTGGCCGACGGCGCCCTGGTCGGCGACCGCCGTCTGGCGGCGGGGACGGTCGGGGTCGGGGCCGTCGACGGCGACCTCCTGCTGGCCGAGGAGCGCGACGGTCGGGTCACGGTACGTCGCACGGACGCCCTGACGGGCGCGGTCCGGTGGTCCCAGCGGCTGACCGTCGGGGCGGTGCGGCCGAGCCGTGGCGTGGAGCTCGACGGGGCGGACGGCCTGGTCGCGGCCCTCGGAGCTGTCGCGGGCGTCCTGGACGCCGACGACGGGCGCGTGCTCGCCGCCGCGGCAGACGGGTGGAGCGGGGCCGACGTGGGTGTCGTCGCCTCGGTGACGGTGGGGCCAGACGGCTTCTGGGTCTCGGGCGCCGACGGTGCGCCCTCTGCGTGGTTCAGCAGCGGCGGGGTGCTGCTCCACGAGGGGTCGGCGGCTCCGGCACGGCTCGTGGTCTCGGACGGCCAGCCGGGCGACGTGCTGCTGGTGCAGCAGCCGGAGGGGGACGCCCTGGCCGCCCTGGCGGCGCGCACCGGCGAGGAGCTGTGGAGCCGCACGGCGGCCGCCGGTGACACCCGGCTGCGCGTCGGCGGCCGGCTCGTGGTCCTCGAGGACCGCAGGCTGCTCGCCCTCGACGTCGCGACGGGGCGTGCGGGGTGGTCGACGGACCTGCCGCCCCAGGACGACAACCCCGTCGGGGTCGGCGGTGCCGGGCTGCTCACGGACGGCGTGCGGGTGGTCACGTACCGGCAGGCGCCCGGCGCGCCGCCGGCGCTGACGGCCTACGCGCTGCGCGACGGGGCTCTGCTGTGGACGGTCCGGGCACCGCAGGACCTCTCGGGCGTCGTCGCGATCGACGGCCTGGTGCTGGGGGTCGGGCCCACGGTCGTCGTCGGGCTCGGCTGATCGCCGAGCCCGACGCGAGCGGATGTCAGGCGGTGGCCCCGGCGCCCGCGGGCACCGGGCGCAGGCGGCCGATGGCGATGAGCGTGAGGCCCTCGGTGAGGATCTGCACGCCCAGGAGGATGCCGAGCATCTGGAGGGTCGCCTCGACCGGGTTGATGAGCACCCACAGGCCCAGCGCGAGCGACAGCAGGCCGGAGAGCACGAGGACCAGCCGGTGGCCCGGCTGGACGAAGGCCACGACGATGCGCGTCAGGCCGCTGGTGAAGAACAGCGCACCGGCCATGAGCGTGAGGGACAGCGCGCCGATCGCGGGGTTGCGCAGGATGAACAGTCCCAGCACGGTCAGCAGCGCGCCGCCGAGGGCTGCGGACCAGAAGCCCGCCTTGCCGATCCGCAGCAGCGAGCCCACGAGGAGCATCACACCCGAGATGAGGGTGGTCCAGCCGATGAAGAAGATCGAGATGACGGTGGCGATGACGACGTCACCGAGCACCACGAACCCGCCGATGACGAGCAGCACCCCCAGGGCGATGTCCCATCCGGTGCGGCGGGCGGCGAGGTGGATCTGCGACATCGGGGTCTCCTCGGCATGCGGGTGCGCGGTCCGGCGGGATGTCCGGACCTGCGGAGCGTAGCGAGGCTCGCGCCCGCCCACGCCGCAAGGGGGAGGTCGACGCGCCGGGGCGCCGGTGGGCCCGGTCCGCTCAGCCGGGTGTCGGCGCGGTGCCGTCCCAGCCCCGCGGGCCGACGTCGGGCAGCCGGCGCTCGTAGCCGTCGTGCATCAGCGGTGAGGTGATGAGGAAGTCGGCCGTCGCCAGGTTGGTGGCCGTCGGCACGTTCCACACGCCGCACAGCCGCAGCAGGGCCTTGACGTCCGGGTCGTGCGGCTGGGCCTCGAGGGGGTCCCAGAAGAAGATCAGCATGTCGATGACGCCCTCGGCGATCTTCGCGCCGATCTGCTGGTCGCCCCCGATGGGGCCTGAGAGGAACCGGTGGTTCACCAGGCCCAGCTCGTACTCGAGCATCGTGCCGGTGGTGCCGGTCGCGTAGAGGTCGTGCTCCGCGAGGGTGTCGCGGTTGTGCTCGGCCCAGGCGAGCAGCGCGACCTTCATGTTGTCGTGCGCGACGAGCGCGATGTGGCGCCGGACGGGCGGTGCGATGGCCATGCCTCGACGGTGCCAGAACTGCGGCGCGCACACCAACCTCAAGCCGTGTGCGTGACCGGTCCCCCGACGGTTCCGCGCCGGGCGGTACCCGGTGCCGCCGTCGACGCGCGCACCACGAGCTCCGGCGGGAAGAGCAGCTCGTTGTGGGGGGACGGGGTGCCGGTGATCTCCTCGAGCAGCGCGCGCACCGCAGCGGCGCTCATCCCGGCGACGTCCTGGCGCACGGTGGTCAGCGGCGGGTCGGCGAACTGCGCGAGCAGGCCGTCGTCGCTGCCCACGACCGAGACGTCCTGGGGGACGCGCAGGCCGCGGAGCCGGGCGGACCGGATGGCGCCGAGCGCCATGAGGTCCGAGCCGCACACGATGCCCGTCGCGTGCTGGTCGATGAGCGCGTGGGCCGCCGACGCGCCGCCCTCGACGCTGTACTGGCTGCACTCGACGAGCGGGACCATGTCGGTGAGCTCGAGGGCGAGCCGGTCGAAGGCCGCGATGCGCCGCGAGACCGGGGTGTAGCGGCGTGGTCCCAGCGCCAGGCCGATCCGGCGGTGGCCCAGCTGGTAGAGGTGCCGCACGGCGAGGTCGACGGCGACCGTGTCGTCCTGCGAGAGGTTGGGCGCCCTGACGTCCGCCTGGAAGCCGTTGACGAGCACGATCGGCACGCCTTGGCTGAGCAGACGGGAGTAGCGCTCGGTGTCCGTCTGGGTGATCGCATGGATGCCCGAGACGAAGATGATCCCGGCCGCGCCGCGCTCCAGCAGCATCTGGACGTAGTCGTCCTCGTGGACCCCGCCGGGGGTCTGGGTGCACAGCACGGGCGTGTACCCGTGCTTGACCAGCGCCGTCTCGATGAGCTGGGCGAAGAGCGGGAACACGGGGTTGACGAGCTCGGGGACCACCAGGCCGACCAGTCCGGCCGGCTTGCGGCGCAGTCGCGCCGGCCGCTCGTAGCCCAGCACGTCGATCGCCGTCAGCACGCGCTCGCGCGTCAGCTCCGTGACCGGCTTGTCGTTGAGGACGCGCGACACCGTCGCCTCGCTCACGCCGGCGCGGGCGGCGATGTCCACCAGCCGAAGCCTCACGACGGCGAGCATAGTGGCCAAATCGTGATCCTGAAAGTTCTTGCAGGGTTTGGAAGAGGTTGCTAGTTTCGGGGCACTGCCGTCGCTGCCAGGGTTCCTCCGGGGGCCGCCGGCGCGGCGACCCACTCGATGATGGAGGAGTACCCATGCGCAGGATCTCGCGCGGCCTTGCGGTCGCCGTCGGAGCCAGCCTCTTGCTGGCCGCGTGCGGCGGCGGCGACGCCGAGCCCGAGGCCACCGAGTCGGCCACGGAGGAGCCCACGGCCGAGGAGTCCGGGGCACCCGTCCGCGGCTCCGAGGACCTCGTCATCTGGACCGATGACATCAAGTACGACGCGATCAAGGCCGTGGCCGACGTCTTCGCCGAGGAGAACGGCATCACCGTCGGCGTCCAGGCCGTCGTCGACACCCGTGCCTCCTTCATCACCGCGAACGCCGCGGGCAACGGCCCCGACGTCGTCGTGGGTGCGCACGACTGGATCGGCCAGATGGTGCAGAACGGCTCCGTCGAGCCCGTGCAGCTGTCCGCTGACCAGCTCGCCGCGTACTCGCCCACCGCGGTGCGCGCCGTGACCTACGACAGCCAGGTCTACGGCCTGCCGTACGGCGTCGAGGCCATCGTCCTCTACTGCAACCCCGCCCTCACGGGCCCCGGCCCGTTCGCGACGCTCGACGACGCGATCGCCGCCGGCCAGGCCGCCGTGGACGCCGGCACCGCCGAGTCCGCCCTCAACCTGCCGGTCGGCGAGCAGGGTGACCCGTACCACATGCAGCCCCTGTTCACCTCGGCCGGTGGCTACCTCTTCGGCACCGACGCCGACGGCAACTACGTCGCCGAGGACCTCGGCGTCGCCTCCCCGGGTGGCATCGCCGCCGCGGCGAAGATCGCCTCGCTCGGCGAGGCCGGCTCGAACGTCCTGCGTCGCTCCATCTCGGGCGACAACAACATCTCGCTGTTCGCCGAGGGCAAGGCCGGCTGCATGATCTCCGGTCCGTGGGCCCTCAACGACGTCCGCGCGGGCCTCGGTGAGGGCGGCTACACCGTCCAGCCGATCCCCGGCTTCGCGGGCATGGCCCCGGCCGTCCCGTTCATGGGCGCCCAGGCCTTCTACGTCGCCTCGAACGGCCTCAACAAGACCTTCGCGCAGGAGTTCGTCGCCAACGGCGTCAACTCGACCGAGGCCATGACCACGCTCTACGAGCTGGCCAACCTCCCGCCGGCCATGATCGCCGTCCGTGAGGCCACCGCGTCGGGCAACCCCGACTTCGAGATCATCGCGGCGGCCGCCGAGGCCGGCGCCCCCATGCCGGCCATCCCGGCCATGGCCGAGGTCTGGACCCCGCTGGGCGTCGCGTACGCAGCCATCGTCGGCGGTGCCGACCCGACGGCGTCGATCACCGACGCGGCCACGGCCATCGCCACGGCCATCGCTGGTTCCTGACAGACCCTCCCGAGGCCCGGGCACCCCAAGGTGCCCGGGCCTCGGGGCTCGTCTCCGACGCGCAGCGTGGCGCCTCGACGGCTGTGCCACGCCGTGCGGTCCGACTCAGAAGCCGTCGCCGCGACCTCGGGAGCCACCGTGTCGAAGCCCACCCTGTCCACCGCACCCCCCGAGCCACGGCTCAGCCGCAGGGCCACCGGAACCACCGCCATCCTCCCCCTCGTGGTGAAGGTCCTCGGGGCCGGGGCGCTCGCCGGTCTCGCCGTGGCCATCACCCCGCCCCTCATCGCCCAGCAGCGCTGGGCGTTCCTGGCGATCTTCTGGGGGATCATCGCGCTCCTCGTGGCCGTCTACGCCACGGGTCGAGCCGTCCCCGCCAAGTACCTGGTGCCCGGCGCGCTGTTCCTCGTGCTCTTCGTGGTCTACCCCATCCTCATGACGTTCCAGCTGTCGACGACCAACTACGGCGACGGCACCCGGAACTCCAAGGAGGTGACGATCACCCGGATCCTCGGCACCTCCGCGACGCAGGTCGAGGGGGCCCGGTCGTTCGGGCTGGCCGTGGGCACCACGGGCACCCTGATCGACGGGCCGTTCACGTTCTTCCTCGTCGACGAGGCGAGCGGCGACATCTACCGCGGTGACGAGGACGGGCTCGTCGCGCTCGAGGAGGGCGACGCCACCGTCAACGACGGCGTCGTCACCGCGGCCGACGGCTTCGAGATGCTCTCGCGCACCGACATCAACGATGCGAGCAAGGCAGGCGGCGGCCTCGACGGGTTCGCGGTGCCGACGGACACCGGCGGCATCATCAAGGCCCAGGGCTTCAAGGCGGTCGAGCTCGAGACCCCGCTCGTCTACGACGAGGTCGAGGACACGATCACCGACACCCGCACCGGCACGGTCTACACCGTCCAGCAGTTCGGTGACCGCTCCTACTTCGCCGACGAGGACGGCAACCGGATCTCCGACCAGTCGTGGGGCGAGTCCGTCGGGTGGGCCAACTACGTCCGGATCTTCACCGACGAGCGGATCAGCTCGAACTTCCTCGGCATCTTCGTCTGGACGGTGGTCTTCGCCGTCTCGACGGTGGCGCTGACGTTCCTCTTCGGCCTCGTCCTGGCGGTCGTGCTCAACGACACCCGGCTCAAGGGCCAGAAGATCTACCGCTCGGTGCTCCTGCTGCCGTACGCGATCCCCGGCTTCATCTCGCTGCTGGTGTGGTCGAGCTTCTGGAACACGGACTTCGGGCTGGTCAACGACCTGCTCGGCACCAACATCGCCTGGCTCACCAACCCGACGACGGCCAAGATCGCCGTGCTCATGACCAACCTGTGGATGGGCTTCCCGTACATGTTCCTCGTGGCGACGGGCGCCCTGCAGGCCGTGCCCACCGAGCTCAAGGAGGCGGCGTCCATCGACGGAGCCAACGGGTTCACCCAGTTCCGCACCGTGGTTCTGCCGCTGGTGCTCGTGTCGGTGGCCCCCTTGCTGGTGGCGTCCTTCGCGTTCAACTTCAACAACTTCAACGCGATCCAGCTGCTCACCGAGGGCGGCCCGTTCACCCCGGCCAACCCCACGGCCGGCGGCACGGACATCCTCATCAGCTACACCTACCGACTGGCCTTCGGTACAGCAGCCCAGCAGATCGGGTTCGCGTCAGCGATCTCGGTCATCCTCTTCATCATCACCGGGGTGCTGGCCGCGCTCCAGTTCCGTGGCACCCGCGCGCTGGAGGACGTGAACTGACATGAGCAACCCGACCCAGCAGTCCGTGGCGACCACCGCCACCGCCCTCAAGCCCGCCGCCAACGACACCAAGCTGCGCGGCATGCGCTGGTGGACCGAGCTCGGCTGGCGGCACGTCGTCGGCATCCTCGCCATCGTGTACGCGCTCATCCCGGTGCTCTACATCATCTCGGCATCGCTCAACCCGCTCGGCTCGGTGTCCTCGACCTCGCTCATCCCGTCTGAGATCAGCTTCGTCAACTACAACGAGCTCTTCACCAACCCGAGCCGTCCGTTCGTCCGCTGGTTCACCAACACGATGCTCATCGCGACCGTCGTCGTGCTGGGTCAGATCTTCTTCTCGGCGCTCGCGGCGTACGCCTTCTCGCGCTTCCGCTTCCGCGGCCGTCGCGGCGGACTCCTGGCCCTGCTGCTCATCCAGATGTTCCCGCAGTTCCTGGCCACCGTCGCCCTGTTCCAGATGTTCACGATGCTCGGCGAGGTGATCCCGTCGATCGGCCTCAACACGATCCTCGGCTACATCGTGCTGCTCATGGGTGGCGCGCTCGGCCAGGTGTGGCTCATCAAGGGCTTCTTCGACTCGGTGCCCAAGGAGCTCGACGAGGCGGCCAAGATCGACGGCGCCGGCCACGCGCAGGTCTACTTCAAGATCATCCTGCCGCTGGTGCGCCCGATCCTCGCGGTCACCGGGCTGCTGGCCTTCGTCGGGGTCATCGGCGAGTTCCTGCTCGCGTCGATCTTCCTGCGGGAGACCGGCGTCAAGACGCTCGCGGTGGGCATGTACGGCGTGCTCGACGCGGACCGGTCCAACAACATGGGCTGGTTCGCCGCGGCGGCCGTGCTGACGGCCATCCCCGTGGTGCTGCTCTTCCAGTACCTGCAGAAGTACATCGTCGGAGGGATCACCGCCGGCGCGGTCAAGGGATGAGCTCGACGCACCACCTCTGGCAGCACCCGCACCACGACGGCTCGCCGCTGTACCTCGACGACCAGTCCCCGGCCATGGGGGACGTGGCACGCGCTCGCGTGTTCGTCCCCCACGGCCCGGGGGGCTCCGGCGCCGAGGTCCAGGTCGCAGCGCGACGGGTCAGGGACGGCGAGCCCGCCTGGACCCGCGGCGAGGTCGAGTCGACCGATGACGTCGGCGCGTGGTGGGCGGTGGACGTCCCGGTCGACCAGCCGGTGACGACCTACCGCTTCCTGCTCGGCACGGGCGGGGCAGACGGCGGCTACCGGTGGCTCAACGCCGCGGGGGTGCACCGCCGGGACGTCACGGACGCCGGCGACTTCCGGCTCGTCGCGCACCCGCCGCCGCCCGCATGGGTGACCGACCAGGTCGCCTACCAGGTGTTCCCCGACCGGTTCGCGCGCTCGGGTCAGGACCGGCCCACCCCGCCGTGGGGCTACGCCGCGGGGTGGGACGACCCGGTGGTGCACACCGGCCCCGACACCCCGCGCCAGTGGTTCGGCGGCGACCTCGACGGGGTCGCGGCACGGCTCGACCACCTCCAGCGACTGGGCGCGACGGCGCTGTACCTCACGCCCGTCTTCGAGGCGCGGTCCAACCACCGCTACGACGCCGTGAGCTTCGACCGCGTGGACCCCGTGCTCGGCGGCGACGAGGCGTTGGCGCGGCTCATCGGCGCGGCGCACGCGCGTGGCGTCCGGGTGGTCGGGGACCTCACGCTCAACCACACCGGGGACGCCCACGAGTGGTTCACGCGGGCCCAGGGGGACCGGACCACCCCCGAGGCGGGCTTCTACACCTTCGGCGCGACGCCGGACGAGTACGTGTCCTGGCTCGACATCCCCAGCCTGCCCAAGCTCGACCACAGCTCGCCGGAGCTGCGCCGGCGCCTGTACGAGGGGGAGGACTCCGTCGTGGCCCGCTGGCTCCGCGAGGGCCTGGACGGCTGGCGGATCGACGTCGCGAACATGACCGGGCGGCTGGGCGCCGTCGACCTCGCGCACGAGGTCGCGCGGGCCGTGCGGCGCACGTTCGCGCGGTTCGACGAGCCGCGCTGGCTGCTCGCCGAGCACGGCCACGACGCCTCCGCCGACCTGGCGGGCGACGGCTGGCACGGCACGATGGACTACGCGGGGTTCACCCGGCCGGTGTGGGCGTGGCTCAACGGCGGCTCGGCAGCCGGACCGGGGCTGCCGCACGGCCTGGCCTTCCTCGGCCTGCCGCTGGCGATCCCGGTGCTCGGCGGGGCCGCGGCGGTCGCGACCATGCGCGAGGTCCACGCGGCCATGCCGTGGCGGTCGCAGAACGCCTCGACGCTGCACCTCGACTCGCACGACACCCCGCGGTTCCGCACGGTCACCGGCGGAGGCACCGACGGGGGCGTCGACCTCGCCGGGCGCGGCCGGGACCTGCACCTGCTCGGGCTGGCGCTGCAGATGACGCTGCCCGGCGTGCCGACGGTGTTCCAGGGCGACGAGATCGGGCTGACCGGCACCGACGGCGAGCACTCCCGCACGCCGTTCCCGTGGGAGCGGCCCGAGTCCTGGGACCAGCAGACCCTTGCGGCCTACGCCCGGTGGATCGGCCTGCGGAACGCGTCCGTCGCGCTGCGCCGCGGCGGCCTGCGCTGGGTGCACGCCGACGAGGACTCGATGACCTTCCTGCGCGAGCACCCGCACCAGCGCGTCCTCGTGCACGTCGTGCGACGG
>NZ_DAORSQ010000030.1:0-2340 GCF_035443605.1 Actinotalea sp.
GCGCCGAGCGACTCCCACAGCGCCGCGGCGGCCCGGGGGATGACCGGGTGGAGCAGCACCGCCAGGACGCGCAGCGCCTCGGCCGAGGTGACGAGCACCGTCGCCAGCCGGCCACCCTGCGGGTACGTGCCGTCCACGCCCACCTCGGTCTTGGCGGCCGACCAGGGCGCCTGCTCGGTGAGGTAGCCGTTGGTCGCCTCGACCAGCGTCCAGACGGCGGCGATGGCCTCGTGGAGCGCGAGCCGGTCGATCGCCGCGTCGGCGTCGGCGACCGCGCGTGCGGCCACGTCCGCCAGCGCGTCCTCCGCCGCCGTCGGCGCGCCAGCGGCGGGCAGGGCGCCGTCGTAGTACCGGCCGACCATCGCCGCGACGCGCGAGGCGAGGTTGCCGAAGCCGTTGGCCAGCTCCGCGGTGTAGCGGGCGTGCAGGTCCTCCCAGGAGAACGAGCCGTCCTGGCCGAAGGCGATGGCACGCAGGAAGTAGTAGCGGAACGCGTCCGAGCCGAACGTGTCGATGATCTGGTCGGGGGCGATGCCGGTGAGCTTGGACTTGCTCATCTTCTCCCCGCCCACCAGCAGCCAGCCGTGCGCGAAGACCTGCCGGGGCAGCGGCAGCTCGGCTGCCATGAGCATGGCCGGCCAGATCGCCGCGTGGAACCGCAGGATGTCCTTGCCGACCAGGTGCACGTCGGCCGGCCAGAGCCGCTCGAAACGCGCCTGCTCTGCGGGGTCGGTGGCGTGCAGGCCCGCGGCGGTCGCGTAGTTGAGCAGGGCGTCGAACCACACGTAGAGCACGTGCGAGGTGTCCCACGGGATGGGGATGCCCCAGTCGAACGTGCTGCGCGAGATCGACAGGTCCGCCAGGCCCTGCGAGACGAATGAGACGATCTCGTTGCGCGCCGATGCGGGCTGCACGAAGGTCGGGTTCGCCTCGTAGTGCGCGAGCAGACGCTCCGCGTACGCACTCATCCGGAAGAAGTAGTTCTGCTCGGCGAGCATCTCGACGGGCCGGCCGTGGATGGGGCAGAGCTTCTCGCCCTCGAGCTCACCCGTCCCGTCGACGAGGTCGCCGGGCAGCTTGTACTCCTCGCAGCCCACGCAGTACGGGCCCTCGTACGAGCCGGCGTAGATCTCACCGCGGTCGTACAGGTCCTGGATGAACGCCTGGACCCGCTCGATGTGGCGCGGCTCGGTGGTCCGGATGAAGTCGTCGTTCGCCGCGTCGAGCGTGGCCAGCACGGGCTTCCACGACTCCTCGACGAGGCGGTCGGCCCACTGCTGCGGCGTGACTCCATGGGCCTGGGCCGTGCGCATGACCTTCTGCCCGTGCTCGTCGGTGCCCGTGAGGAACCAGACGTCCTCCTGGCGCTGACGGTGCCAGCGGGTGATGACGTCGGCCGCCACCGTCGTGTACGCATGCCCGATGTGCGGGGCGTCGTTGACGTAGTAGATGGGGGTCGTGAGGTAGAAGGTCGGGGCGGCGTCGGGCATGGGGTTCATCGTAGGGGCGCCGCGGGCGGCCACGGCCGGGCCCCTCGGCGGCGACGAGCCAGGCACGACCCCAGGGTGCGGACCCACGGCGGAGTGCGAGCTCCTGGAGTCCGCCCTCCGCGCACGAGCTCGCCGTCTGCGCGATGGTTCGCGGCACGCGCGGGGCCGGCGGCCGGGCGGGACGGTGCGGCCCGTCCTACGCTCGCGGCATGAGCGAGCACCCCCCACGCCGCGCCCTGCTCGTCGTCGACGTGCAACCGACCTTCTGCGAGGGCGGAGCGCTGCCCGTCGAGGGGGGTGACGCCGTGGCGCGCGCCATCGCCCGGTACGCGGCAGCCCACCGGGACCGCTACGCGCTCGTCGTCACCACCCAGGACTGGCACGTCGACCCCGGCGCCCACTTCGCGGTGCCGCCGGCCGAGCCGGACTTCGTCGACACCTGGCCGCCGCACGGGGTCGCCGGGACGCCCGAGGCTGAGCTGCACCCTGCGCTGGCGGACCTGCGACCCGACGCCCGCGTCCGCAAGGGCGCCTACGCCGCGGCGTACTCCGGCTTCGAGGGCACCGACGCCGACGGCCGCGACCTGGCCCGGATCCTCACCGAGGCCGGCGTGGACGCGGTCGACGTCGTGGGCATCGCGGAGTCGCACTGCGTGCGGGCGACGGCGCTCGACGCGCACGCGGCCGGCTGGCCCACGCGCGTGCTGACGGACCTCACGGTGCCGGTGAGCCCCGAGCAGGGCGCCTGGGCCCGCGCCGAGATGTCGACCGCCGGGGTCGCCCTGCTGCGCTCGGACACCTGAACGTCCGTCAGGGCGTCGTGAGACGGACCAGCCGGTCGTCGCCGGCG
>NZ_DAORSQ010000030.1:2440-26338 GCF_035443605.1 Actinotalea sp.
CCGATGGCCAGGCGCCCCCCGTTGTGGTGGGCCGCCGCCGGGATGCCGCCGCGCACGGTGCTCGTGGTCAGCCCGTCGGCGCCGGGGCCCGTCAGCGGCGCGGCGCCGTCGGCCGCGAGCAGCAGCACCTGCGCCGTGTCGCGCAGCGTGACCAGGACGGCGCCCCCGGGCAGGAAGGCCACGCTCCACGGCGTGACGAGCCCGGTCGGGACGTCCTGGGGCGTGCTGGTCGCCGGCGGGAGCACCGGTCCAGCGGGCCGCGGCGCCGACGGCGTGGGGCTGGGCGCCGAGGGGGGCGACGGTGGCCCCGCCCGCGCCACCGGGGCGGGCCCGGCCCTCAGCGCCCGCGCGCCGCCAGCGCCGCGGCGTAGAGGTCCCGCTTGACCACGCCGGTCGCCTCGGCGACGCCGGCGACGGCCTCCTTGAGCCGCTCACCGGCGTCGGTGCGCGCCAGGACCTCGGCGACCAGCTCGCCCACCGTGGCCGTGGGGCCGTCCGGCGCACCGCCGACCACCACGACGATCTCGCCGCGCACCTCGCCGGACGCCCACGTGGCGAGCTCCCCGAGCCCGCCCCGCACGACCTCCTCGTAGGTCTTGGTCAGCTCGCGGCACACCGCGGCGGGTCGCTGCGCGCCGAACGCCCGGACCATCGCCGCCAGCGTCTCGCCGAGGCGGTGCGGCGCCTCGAAGAAGACCATCGTCCGACGCTCCGCCGCGAGGGCCGCGAGCACCCGGTCCCGTTCGCCCCCCTTGCGCGGCGCGAACCCCTCGAACGTGAACCGGTCCGTGGGCAGCCCGGCGAGCGCCAGGGCAGCGAGCACGGCGCTCGGCCCGGGGGCCGTCGTGACCGGCAGCCCCGCCTCGACCGCCGCGCGCACCAGCGGCAGGCCGGGGTCCGACACGGTGGGCATCCCCGCGTCGGACACGACGAGCACGGTGCCGCCCTCGCGCACCACGTCGAGCAGCTGGGCAACGCGGCCGGCCTCGTTGTGCTCGTGGTGGCTCACCACACGGCCGGTCACCTGCACACCGAGGCGCCGGGTCAGCTCAGCCAGGCGCCGGGTGTCCTCCGCGGCGACGACGTCGGCGCTCGCGAGCAGGTCGCGCAGGCGGGCGGAGGCGTCTGCCGTGTTGCCGATCGGCGTGGCCGCCAGGACGATCCGGCCGAGGGTCATGGCCGCCAGGTTAGCCTGGCGCGGTGCAGCGCCTCCGCCTCCTCCGCGACGACCACGGCTGGCTCGCCACCGCCGGCGTCACCGCGCTCGCCGCCGCGCTGCGCCTGCCGGCGCTGGACCGACCGGGGGCGCTCGTCTTCGACGAGACCTACTACGTCAAGGACGCCTGGACGCTGCTGCAGGTCGGCTACGAGGCGGAGTGGGGCGAGGACCCCGACCCGGCGTTCGAGGCCGGCGAGGTCGACGGCTACACGACGGTGCCCAGCTACGTCGTGCACCCCGCGGTGGGCAAGTGGGCCATCGCGGTCGGCCTGCGCACGTTCGGCGCGGACAACGCCGTCGGGTGGCGGATCGGCGCTGCGGTGGCGGGGATCGTGGCGGTGCTGCTGCTCACCCGGATCGCGCGCCGCCTGTTCGGCTCGACCGCCCTCGGCACCCTCGCCGGCCTGCTGCTCGCCGTCGACGGGCTGGCCATCGTGCACTCGCGCACCGCCCTGCTCGACGGGTTCCTCATGGTGCTCGTCCTGGCGGCGTTCGGTGCGCTGCTCGTCGACCGCGACCGGGCGCGAGCGCGGTTGGCTGCGGCGACGGGCCCGCCGCGCGCTCCCACCCGCTGGGGGCCCGGGCTGGGGCTGCGGCCGTGGCGGCTGACGGCCGGCGTGCTGCTGGGGCTCGCGGCGGGGACCAAGTGGTCGGCGCTGTACTTCGTCGCCGTCTTCGGGCTGCTCACCGTGGGCTGGGACCTCGTCGCGCGCCGCGCCGCTGGGGTGGGCCGCCCGGTGACCGGGACGCTGGTCCGCGACGCCGGCCCTGCCTTCGCCAGCATCGTCCCCGTGGCCGCCCTGACCTACGTCGCCACGTGGGCCTCGTGGTTCGCCTCCTCCGGCGCCTACGGTCGGCAGTGGGCCGCCCGAAGCCCGGACCAGGGCGTCACCTGGCTGCCGCCCGCGCTGCGCTCGCTGTGGCACTACCACCAGGAGGTCTGGGGCTTCCACACCACGCTGACCGCCGAGCACTCCTACGCCGCCCACCCCCTGGGCTGGCTGGTGCAGTGGCGCCCGACGTCGTTCTTCTACGAGACCCCCGAGCCGGCCCAGCAGGTCTGCGGTGCCGACCGCTGCGCCCAGGCCGTGACGTCGCTGGGCAACCCGCTCCTGTGGTGGCTGGGCACCGCAGCCGTCGTCGCCTGCGTGTGGTGGGTGCTGCGCCGACGCGACGGCGTCGCGGTGGCGGCGCTGTCCGGGGTCGTCGCGGGGTGGCTGCCGTGGTTCGCCTACGCGCAGCGCACCATCTTCACGTTCTACGCGATCGTCGTGCTGCCGTGGCTCATCCTCTCCCTGGTCTGGGCCACCCGTCGCTTCCTCGCCGAAGGGCCCCACCGCGAGGTCCGGCGCGCGGTGGCCGCGGTGCTCCTCGTCCTCGTCCTGGCGGTCTCGGCGTTCTTCTACCCGGTGTGGACGGGGCAGGTCATCACCTTCCGCGCCTGGCAGCTGCACCAGTGGCTGCCCAGCTGGGTCTGAGCCTCAGTCCGTCCAGGGCACCTGCGGCGAGCGGTACCAGCGCAGGCCCGCCTCGGCCCACAGCCGGGGCTGGCCCGCGAGTCGCCGCGCGAACCCGTCCCAGTCACGCCGCTGCTGCGCCGACCATGCCACCTCCGCGACGGCGACGAGCCGCGGGAGCAGCAGCCAGAACAGGTCCTCCGCGGTGCGGACCGTCTCGGTCCACAGCCCGGCCTCGATGCCGACCACGCGGTCGGCCGGGACGCCGGGCAGCACGTCGAGCGGCTCCCACTCGTAGGCGTCCCGGACCTCGACGTGCCCGGCCCACTCGAGACCGATCGGCGAGTCCGCGTCGTACCGCATGTCGAGGTAGATCTTGCTCGCGGGCGAGAGCAGCACGCGCGCGCCGCGGGCGACGGCAGCGGCGACCTCCGCCGCCCCCTCGCGCTCGTCCCAGTACTGCACGATGACGTCGAGCCCCTCGAGGCCGCCGTCGGGCGGCGGGAGCACCCGCGCGACCTCCTGCCAGCCGATGACGCCCTTGCCGGCCGCCGCGACGTGCCCCGCGGCGCTGCGCACGAGCGCCGCGTACTCGTCCGGCGCCATGGTGAGCACCTCGTCCCCACCCAGGTGCACGTAGCGGCCCGGGGTCATGGTCGCCACCGCACCGAACACGTCGCGCAGGAAGGGCTCGGTGCCGGGCAGGTCGACGTGCAGGCGGCTGAACCCCACGTCGATCCCGGTGTAGGCCGGCGCCGCCTCGCCCGAGGGCGTCAGGTCACCGTCGGCGTGCAGAGCCGCGTTGACGTGCCCCGGCACGTCGATCTCGGGCACGATCGCGATGTGCCGCACCGCGGCGTAGGTGAGCAGCTCGGCGTAGTCGGCCGCCGTGTAGAAGCCGCCACGGTCACCGCCCACGGCCGTGCCGCCCGAGCGCGCGGTGAGCTCTGGCCGCGAGGCGATGTCGAGGCGCCAGCCCTGGTCGTCGGTGAGGTGCAGGTGCAGGACGTTGAGCTTGTACCAGGCCATGACGTTGAGCACGGACTTGACCTCGCGCACCGTGAAGAAGTGCCGCGCCACGTCCAGCGCGAGCCCGCGCCAGGCGAACCGCGGGTGGTCCAGCACGAGGCACGGGTCGACCAGGTGCGTCTCGCCCTCGCGCCGGACGAGCTGTTGGAGCGTCATCGTTGCCAGGTGCAGCCCGGTGCCCGTCAGGGCGCTCAGCACCAGCCGCTCGGCGGTGGCGTCGATCCGGTACGCCTGGGCCATGAGCTCGGGGTCGAGCCCCTCGGGGAGCACGAGGTCGGCCGGGTCGGTGACGAGCCGCAGCTCGACGGCGCCCGGGGCGCCGTCGTCGTGCTCGACCAGCGCGACGGGGAAGCCGCACACGCGCCCGATCCGGCCGGCCAGCAGGATGCCGACGGCGACGGCCTCGGGGTCGGCGCCCGTGACCAGCCGCACGCCGTCGCGCATGACGAACGGGGCACCGTCCCGGGGCTCGAGGTGCACCGGGGCGGGAACCACCTGGTTGAGCGGCACGGATCACCCTCCTGCTGGTACGACGAACGGGCGCCCGGTCGAGTGCCGACCGAACGCCCGTCCCGGGGTGGAGCTGAGGGGATTCGAACCCCTGACCTTCTCATTGCGAACGAGACGCGCTACCAACTGCGCCACAGCCCCAGAGCGGGGATCAGGTTAGCACCCGGTCACCGCGGTCACGAACCCGCTGGTCCGCGCCGTGCTCACTCCCCCGACGCGCGACGTCGGGCCAGGATCGCGTCGAGCGCCAGGCCGCCGGTGGTCGGGCGCGCGGCGGACGTGGGAGCCTCGGCGACCTCCTGGGCCGCGGGAGCCTCGGCCTCGACGCGCGCACCCGGCGCACCCGGCGCGGCGTCGTCGAGCACGAGCGGGGCCGGCTCCGCACGGCGCGCAGCGGGCTTGAGCGTGTAGGCCGGGCGCGGCACGGGCATGGGCACCCAGGTCGCCTCGGCGGCGGGCTCGGCCCCGCGGGTCTCGGGCGCCCGCTCGGCCTGCGTGCGGGACGCGAGCTCCGCCGCGGCCAGCCGCTCGGCCGCGGCCAGCCGCTCGTCGGAGCGGGGAGCGCTCACCGAGCGGCGCGTCACGGCAGGCACGCGGGCCATCACCTCGGTGGACTCCTCGGAGGGGTGCACGGCGCGGCCGACGACGCCCGTCGCGCTGCCCCGGCGCGCGGCACGCGGGGCCGTGCGGTCCGGGTCCACGGCCCAGCGCGCGTCCGCGCGGCGACCGGCGACGACGGCGCTGCGGCCCAGCAGCAGCGTGGCGGCGAGCAGCGCGGTGGGCAGCGCACCGACGAGCACCCCGGCCCCGGTGGCGGCGACGGCACCCCAGCCGGCGACGGTCCCGAGCAGCAGGAGCCCGCCGAGCAGCGCCCGACGGCGCGCGGCGGCGGCGCGGCGGGTCAGCGCGGCCGCTCGGCCGGCGCGAGCCGCTGCGGTCCTGCGGGCGGCATCGGCGACGACGCGGTCCCCGGCGGCGTGCGGTCGGTCCATCGGCCCGTCTCCTCGTCCTGCTCGTCGTGACGTGTGCTGCGTGTGCTCGAGGTGGTGCGTCGGGTGCAGCAGCACCCGGCCGGTCCCGGCGACACCGTGCCGCCCGACCGACGATCCCGTCCGGACCGGCGGCGCGGACCGGGCGACCCGGATGACACGCAGCCGCTCGGAGAACCTGTCGTCGGCCCGGGCCTCGAGCAGCTGCTGGCGGTACCGCAGCCGGTGCGGCACCAGGTAGGCGATCCACAACCCGGCCATCGCGAGCACCACGAGGCCGGCCTGGGACACAGCACGACGGTAGGCGAGCGGGCCGGTGCCCGGACGCAGCGGGCCCGGCGTGTCGGTGGCCGAACTACACCGGTGTGGTTCGGCTCCTGCGCCAGCGGGTCAGCAGACCCTCCGGGACCTCCTCGACCGTCACCGCGAAGGTGCGGTGGTCGCGCCACGCGCCCTGGATGTGCAGGTACCGCTCGCGCAGCCCCTCCTCGCGCAGCCCGAGCTTGGCCACCACGCGCAGGCTCGGCGCGTTCTCCGGCCGGATCGCGATCTCCACGCGGTGCAGCCCCACCTCGCCGAAGCAGTGGTCGACCGCCATCGCGACGGCCGTGGGCGCGATGCCCCGCCCCGCGACGTGCTCGCTCACCCAGTAGCCGATGCTCGCCGTGCCGGCGGAGCCGTGCACGATCGTCGCGACCGTCAGCTGGCCGACGAGCTCGTCGCGGTACTCGATCGCGAACGGCAGCGCGGCGCCGGCCCTCCCCTGGGCCGCGAGGGTCCGCACGAAGCCGCCGAACGTGGGCGGCGGCCCGGTCTGCGGGTCCGGGGAGGTGGCCTCCCAGCGCTCGAGCCACGCGGCGTTGCGCGCGCGCGCCGCACGCCATGCCCCGGCGTCGCGGCGGCGCAGCGGCCGCAGCACGACGTCGTCCGAGCGCAGCAGGACGGGCCAGCCCCGCGCCACGTCAGCCGTCCAGGACCAGGCAGGCGAGGGTGTCACCGGCCCGCACACGGGTGGTGTCCTCGCCGACGACCACGAGCGCGTTGGCCAGCCCGAGCGCGCCGAGCGAGACCCTCGACGGGTCCCCCACCGGCGTCACGACGTAGCCGTCCGTCGGCGAGCCGGTGACCGTCGCCGGGACGAACTGACGCCTGCCCGCCGGGGAGGCCCACGGCCGGGCGGATGCGGCACGCACCGTCGGGCGGTACAGGTCGACGTACCCGGCCATCGCGCGCAGCGCCGGCCGGACGAACACCTCGTAGGAGACCTGCGCGGCGACGGGGTGCCCCGGCAGCGCGAAGACCGGCACCCCGCCGGGCCGGCCATCGGCGTCGTGCGCATCGTCGCCCTCCGCCCGGACCGTGCCGAAGCCCTGCCGGTGCCCGGGGGTCATGGCGATCTGGTCGAAGCGCACGGTGCCGAGCGGCGCGAGCACGTCGGTCACGGTGTCCCACGGCCCGTGGCTGAGCCCACCGGTGAGGATGATGAGGTCCGCGCGGACGAGCTGGTCGGCCAGGATCTCCCGCAGCGCGGCGCGGTCGTCGCCCACCGGACCCACGCGCACGGCGCTCGCACCGGCCTCCTTGACGGCTGCGGCCAGCGCCGGGCCGTCGACGTCGTGCACGCGCCCGTCCGGCCGCGCCCTGCCCGGCTCGACGAGCTCGTCACCCACCGAGACGACGATGACCCGGGGCGCGGGGTGCACGCGGAGCCGGCCGCGGCCCAGTGCCGCAGCGACCGCGAGGTGGCGCGCGGCGAGCCGGGTACCGGTGGTCAGGACGGCGTCGCCGGCGCCGAGGTCGGCACCGGCGGGGCGCAGGTGCTCGCCGGCCTCGGCCCCGCCGCGGACCACCACGCGGGCCCGGCCGCGGTCGGTCCGCTCCATGGGCACCACGGCATCCGCGCCGACGGGCAGCGGGCCGCCGGCGGCGATGAGGACGGCCGTGCCGGGTACCAGGCGCAGGGGGGCTGCCGCCGTCACGGGGGCGTCGGCCGCGACCGGCAGCGTGACCTCGGGCGCCGGGCCGGGGCCCGGCGCTCCGACGTCGACCGAGCGGACCGCGTAGCCGTCGCAGCCGGCGACGGTCCACATCGGCACGTCCCGCGGCGCCGTGACGTCCTCCGCGAGGATGCAGCCGTCGGCGTCGGCCAGGACGACGTCGAGCGGCGCGACCGGGCGGGCGGCCGCGAGGATCGCCGCGAGGTGCTCGGCGACCGTCCTCATCGGGGCAGGGTCACAGCGTCGTCACGAACTCGCGCAGCCAGGACCGCAGGTCGGGGCCGAGGTCGGGGCGGTCCACGGCGATCCGCACGACGGCCTTGAGGTAGTCCAGGCGGTCCCCGGTGTCGTAGCGACGCCCGCGGAAGACCACGCCCGTCACCCCACCGCCCTGCTCGGCCGGCATCGAGGCCAATGTCGCGAGCGCGTCGGTGAGCTGGATCTCGCCGCCACGCCCGGGCGCGGTGTGCTCCAGCACGCGGAAGACGGCCGGGTCGAGCAGGTAGCGACCGATGATCGCCAGGTTGCTGGGCGCGTCGGCGGCGTCCGGCTTCTCGACCAGCGCGGTGACGCGGACGTGGTCGGTCGGGGCGCCGTCGATCGGCTCGACCGCGGCGCAGCCGTAGAGGTGGATCTGGTCCGGCTCGACCTCGAGCAGCGCGATCACCGAGCCGCCGCGCTCGGCCTGCAGGGCGATCATCTCCGTGAGCAGCGGGTCGCGCGGGTCGATGAGGTCGTCCCCGAGCAGCACGGCGAACGGCTCGTCGCCCACGTGGCGCTTGGCGCACAGCACGGCGTGGCCGAGCCCCTTGGGCTGGCCCTGCCGCACGAAGTGCACGTCGGCGAGCTCCGAGGAGCGCCGCACCTCGGCGAGCCGCTCGAGGTCGCCCTTGGCCGCGAGGGCAGCCTCGAGCTCCGGCACGGCGTCGAAGTGGTCGGCCAGCGTGCGCTTGGACCGTCCGGTGATCATGAGGACGTCGTCGAGCCCCGCGGCGGCGGCCTCCTCCACGACGTACTGGATGGCCGGCTTGTCCACCACCGGGAGCATCTCCTTGGGCGTCGACTTCGTCGCGGGCAGGAACCGTGTCCCGAGACCCGCTGCCGGGATGACTGCTTTGGTGATCGCCATGGCACGCAGGGTAGCCGCGTCCTGTGTCGTGGGCTCACGTTGCGCGCCGCCCGGGCGATGATGGAGGCATGACCACCGCGCTGCCCGACGGGCCCGACCTGCCCGAGGCCAAGGACGCGCTGCGTCGGGGCATCCGCGCCGAGCGGGCTCGGCTGACGCCGCGCACCCGCGCACGCGCCGCCGAGGACCTCGCCCAGGTGGTCGGCGACCTGCCCCAGGTGCGGGCCGCCCGCTGCGTCGCCGCCTACGTCGCACGGCCGAACGAGCCCGGCACCCTGCCGCTGCTCGAGCGGCTCGCCGCCCGGGGCACGCGCGTGCTGCTGCCCGCGCTGGGCGCGGGGCTCCAGCGGGACTGGGCGTGGCTCGCCTCGCCCGCCGAGTTCGTGGTCCGCGCCCCGGGCCGCCCGCCGGAGCCCGTGGGTCCCACGCTCGGCGCCGAGGCGCTCACCGAGGCGGACGTCGTCGTGGTCCCCGCGCTGGCCGTGGACACCTCGGGGGCACGCCTCGGTCAGGGCGGCGGGTGGTACGACCGCGTGCTGGAGCACGCCCGTCCGGACGCGCTCGTCGTCGCGATGGTGTTCGACGACGAGGTGTACGACGCCCGGACGCACCCGCTGCCCTGCGAGCCGCACGACCGCGGGGTCGACGTGGTCGCCACGCCCCGCGGGGCGCGGCGGCTCAGCCCTCGTCCGGCCGCAGGGTGAGCGTGCGGGTCGCCGACTCCTCGACGGCGGCCGGCGAGAACGGCCACGGGTAGGTCTGCCCGCGGGACCATGCGTCGAGCTGGTCGGTGTAGTGGACGCTGGCCGGGTGGCCGGAGGTCCCGGTGAGCGTCACCCACGTCGAGGCGTCGAGGTCCGCGAGGTCGACGACCATGCGCATCGACGGTGCCGCGGTCACCGCGAACGAGCCGCTCGCCGCGTCCCACGACGTCGCGTCCACGATCGACGACCCACCGGCGACCGCCACGGCCTCGGGGTTGACGAGCCGGTGGACCAGGGCGGGGACCGCGTCGCCGCCGAGCACCGGGTGCTGCGGGGCAGCGGTGTGCAGCCGGCCCCACGTCCAGCCGGACGGGTCCTTGCCCAGCGTCACGGTCAGCTCCAGCCGGGCGGCGGTGAGGGTGCGGACGAGGATCTCGTCCCGGCTCTCGACGACGGTGACCGTGGTCCGGTCGTCCCACCACGCGTTGTCCGGGTCGTCGAGCAGACCCGCGACGACCGCGAGCCAGCGGCTGCCGCCGTCGGGCCAATGGGACTGCGGCAGGTCGTCCGCGAACGTCGCCGCGAGCAGGTCGGCCCACACGGCCGCGAGGTACGCGGCCGCGGCCGAGTCCGTCGACTGCACGCCGTCCCACGTGCGCAGCAGCTCGACGGCCTCGAGCGTGAAGGCGTCCTGCACCGGGGCCGCGAGGAGCGCCGGGACGAGCACCGCCGCGAAGGGGCTCGACGCGTCGGACTGCAGCGCAGAGGCGGCCGCGCCGTCGATCGGCTCACCCGCGGCGATCGCGCGGTCGAGCTCTGCGCGGATCCGCGCGGCCCGGTAGCCGGCGTCCCAGTCGGTGGTGAGGAACGGACCCGTGCCCGCCGGCGTGACCGCCTGGTTGGCCGCGACGAGGTACCCCGCCGCCGGGTCGAGCGTCGCGGGCATCTGCTCGGCCGGGACGTACCCCTGCCAGTCGTAGCGGGAGTCCCAGCCGGGGCGCGGCCAGCTGCCGTCGGACGGCACCGGTCCGTCCGTGACCGACGCCCGGACGGGGATGCTCCCTGGCGCCTGGTAGCCGATGTGCCCGTCGGTCGTGGCGAACACGATGTTCTGCGCCGGCACGTCGAAAAGCGCCGCCGCCGCGGCGACGTCGGCCGCGTCCCGCGCCCCCTGCAGGGCGAAGATCGCGTCGGCGGTGCGGCCGGGTGCGAGCGCGGTCCAGGCGAGCGAGACCTCGGGGATGCCCCGCGCGCCGCCGGGCGTCGGGGTGCTCGATGCCCGGTCGAGGTCGAGCACGTCCGAGACGATCGGCCCGTGCACGGTCGAGCGCACCTCGATGTCGACGGGCTCGCCACCGGCGACCTCGACGACCTCGGTGCGCACCGTGAGCGGCACCTGCTGGCCGTCGCGCAGGTAGGTGCCGTCCTCGGGGCGCGTGCGCTCGAGGAAGAGGTCGGCGGTGTCCGCCCGGAGCGTGGTCAGGCCCCAGGCCAGGTGGGCGTTGTGCCCGATGACCACCCCCGGCAGTCCTGCGAAGCCGAACCCGCTGACCTCGACGGGGCAGTCGTCCGTCACCGGGGCGCAGTACAGGCCGACCTGCGACCAGATGCCCGGGGCGGAGATGCCCAGGTGGGGGTCGTTGGCCAGCAGCGGCAGGCCGCTCGCGGTGTGCTCCCCGGCGACCACCCAGGAGTTCGAGCCCGTGCCCTCGCCCCGGCCGACCAGCTGCGGGACGGCGGCGAGCGCCTGCCCGGCGAGGTCGAGCGCCCGAGCCAGCCCGCCGTCGAGCAGCACGGCGGACGTGGGGTCGGTGACCGCCTGCGACGCGGTCGCGGCGGTCCACCCTGGCAGCACCTCGTTGCCGGGCGCCGCGGCGGGGAACAGCTCGTCGACCCGCGCGACGTCGCGCACCGTCGAGTACGACTGCGCCCTGGCGAGCTCCGCGTCGTCGTTGCTGCGCAGGTCCCAGGCCATCGCCTTGAGCCAGGCCAGCGAGTCGACCGGCGTCCATGGCTCGGGGTCCGCCACGTCCACGCGCAGCCCGAGCACGGTGTACTCGACGGCGAGATCCTCCGGGGAGCGCCCGGCGAGATAGGCGTTGACACCCTCGGCGTACGCCTCGAGGTGGTCGCGGGTCGCCCGGTCGAGCAGGTCCCACTCCTGCTCGGCGACGCGTCGCCACCCCAGGGTGCGGACCACGGCGTCGGAGGCCAGGGCGTCGACGTCCCGGCCGACCAGCTCGGACAGCCGGCCCGCGGTGACATGCCGGCGCAGGTCCATCTCGAAGAAGCGGTCCTGCGCGTGGACGTAGCCCTGGGCGCGGTACAGGTCGTCCGGGGTCTGGGCGTAGATGCTGGGAACGCCCCGGGCGTCGCGCAGCACCTGGACCTGCGCGTCCAGACCGGGCAGGTCGGCCGTCCCCGCGTGGTCGGGCAGGGGCCGCCGGACCACGACCCCCGCGATGGCGACGACGGCGACGAGCGCCACCACCAGGACGCCGGCCAGCACTGCTGCGAGCCGCAGCAGGTGGCCCCGGGTCACACGGGAGGAGGGCACGGTGCGAGACTAACCGCAGAGCAGACCGATCGTCCTGGAGGATGCAGTGCCCACCTACTCCTACGCGTGCACCGCGTGCGACCACCGCTTCGATGCCCAGCAGGCGTTCACGGACGAGGCGTTGACGCAGTGCCCGGCGTGCGGCGGTCGGCTGCGCAAGATGTTCGGCAACGTCGGCGTCATGTTCAAGGGCTCTGGCTTCTACCGCAACGACGCCCGCAAGGACCAGCGCGGCTCGAGCACCTCCGGCGGCTCGTCGAGCACGTCGTCCGCCGGCACCGCAGCGGGCTCCGGCTCGGGCTCCGGTGACACGGGCAGCACGGCCGCGGCGGCCTCGACCACCTCGGGTGGCACGACGGGCACCTCCGGCTCGGGTGGGTCCGGCCCGTCCGGTACGTCCGGTGCGACGAGCACCGGCTCGTCCGGCGCATCGACCACCACGGCCGCCAGCACCCCCTGACGGCCGCAGCGCCCAGGGGCCGCCGCCACGCGCCCGTGTCCACAGCCCGCCGGGCCCCGCCACCGGACCCGGCACGCGGCGCCTAGCGTGCGAGCATGGCCCGGCACCCCACCCTGCTCGCGCTGCGGATCGCCGCATGGCGCGCCCGGCCGCTGGGCGTCCTGCTCCTCGTCGGGGTCACGGTGGGGACGGCGGTCCACCTCGCCGTGCCGCCGACGGCGAGCGTGCCCGTCGTCGTGACGGCGCGGTCCGTGCCGGCCGGGCAGCTGCTCACCGCCACGGACCTGCGGGTCGCCAGCCTGCCGGTCGGGCTGGTCCCCGGGACGGGGCACCGGACAGCAGATCCCCTCGTGGGTCGCGCACCCGTCGTCGACCTGCCGGCAGGCTTGCCCGTGGTCGACGCGGTGCTCGCGGGTGAGCGGTTCACGCTCGAGCCCCCGGCCGGGACGGTGGTCGTCGCGGTCTCGCTCACGGCCGCGGGCCTGCTCGTCGCGGGCGACCGCGTCGACCTCGTCGCGCCGAGCGCCTGGGCCGACGGGGGCGCCGAGGCTGGTGCACCCGCCGTCCTCGCCACGGCGGCGCTGGTGCTCGACGTGGACCGGGGGCCCGATGCGTCGGTCGGCGGCCTGCTCACCTCCGGGGCCGAGGCCGAGCCCCGCGTGCTCGTGGCCGTCACCCCGGACGAGGGCAGGCGGATCGCGGCCGTGTGGGACGGTAGTTCCCTGGGCGCCGTGCTGGTGGGATGATCCGGCGCGCTGTCATCGACACCACTCTGCAGGAGGCCCTCATGCTCGCCGGTTTCAAGAACTTCATCATGCGCGGCAACGTCGTGGACCTCGCGGTCGCCGTCGTCATCGGCGCCGCGTTCGGCAAGGTCATCACGTCCGTCGTCGACGGGCTCATCAACCCGCTGGTCGCCGCGATCTTCGGCAAGCCCGACCTCTCGGGCGTCCTGGCGTTCACGATCAACAAGGCCGAGTTCTCGATCGGCCTCATCCTCAACGAGGTGCTCGCCTTCGTCCTGGTCGCGGCCGCGATCTACTTCGTCGTCGTCCTGCCCCTCAACAAGCTGGCCGAGCGCCGCAAGTCCGGCGAGGAGCCGGCGCCCGCCGCCCCGGCCGAGGACATCCTCCTGCTCCAGGAGATCCGCGACCTGCTGGCCGCCCGCAAGGACGTCTGAGCACCACCTCCGGGGCGCACGACCCGGCCGGCGCGAGGTCCCGTCACCAGTGGGGCGGGACCTCGCGCAGGATCCGATCGTCGTCGTCGCCGCCGCGGGGCTCGCCCCAGCCCACGTCCGTGTCGTCCGGGGCCCGATCCTCGCCGCCCGCCGCCGGCACCGGGGCATCGGCCGCCGGCACCCGTGGCGGCGTCCCACCGGTCGCCCGCCGCGGCCCGCGCCGCCCCGGGACCCGGGGCGCACCGGCCTCCGCCGGCCCGCCCTCGTCCGGACGGCTCACCGGGCCCGCCGCACCGCGCCGTTCACGGCCGCATCGATCCGCGAGCCCCGGCGCACCATCCCCAGCTCGGAGCGCAGGGCCGCGGCCAGCTGCTCGGCGTCCCGCTCCCGACCGTCGGCCATGATCCAGGTGAGCAGGTCGTCCAGCTGGTCGTCGCTGTAGGCGCCGATCGGCAGGCCCTTCTCGACGTCCGGCCGTCCGCCCGGGAGCGGGCCGGGTGCCGGCCACGCGTCGTCCGGCCCCAGGTCGAGGACGTCCTCGACGACGACCGGGGGCCGCTCGGCATCGCCGTGATCGACCCCGTCCCGCCCGGCACGGTCGGACGCCGTGCCGTCGGCCGTCGCGACCTCCGGCTCCGGTGCGACCGCGGCCAGCACACCCGTCTGCAGGTCGCGCGTCACCGGGGCGGAGCCGTCGAGGTCCGCGTCGAGGTCGTCCGTACCCGGGTCGCGCAGCACGGCGGCCGGTGCGGCTGCGCTGCCCGCCGCGTCGTCGCCCGGCACGCCGGCGGGCCCGTCGTCGTCAAGCCCGTCGGGCAGCACCTGGGCCACCGGGGGGCGCGCGGCCAGCCGGGCGGCGCAGGCCTCGATGACGGCAGCTCCCACGGCGTCGGCCTCGGCCTGCGGGTCGAGGAACGCCGCGGCGGACCACAGCTGCACCACGGTCCAGCCGAGGCTCTCGAGCCGCTCGGCGACCTGGCGGTCGCGCACCCGCACGCTGGGCTCGGCGAGGTACGCGTCGTCGTCCGTGAGCACCGCGACGAGCATCTCGTCCGGCAGGTCCGGGTGACCGACCACCAGCGGGATCCGCGGCCCGCCCGGCAGGCCGTGGTCCAGCCCGACGCTCAGACCCATCCGCCACAGCCGCTCGCCCAGGTCGAGCAGCAGGCGGTCCACCTCGCCCCGGCCGCTCGGTGCGGAACGGTCCGGCGCCCCGGGACCGCGGTGCGCGACGGTGAGCTCGAGCAGGTCGGCGAGCAGCCGCGCGCCGGGCGCGGCGAGCCGGTCCGGGTCGAGGTCGGCCGCCGTGAAGCAGCTGACGACGGTGAGCCGGCGCCGGGTGGCGCCGAGGGCCTCGAGCAGCCGCCCCTGGCCGCCGGGCTCGCTCAGCGCGCCGAACCGGTGCAGCACGCGGCCGTGCGGCGTGCGACCGAACCCGATCGACAGGATGACCGACTCGCGGCTCAGTCCCTGGGTCGCCGCGACGTCGGTGACGACGAACGGCTCTGCACGGTCCGGCCGGAAGAACGCCCCGAGAGCCGGGTTGTCGCGCACCTGGGCCAGGACGGCCTCGCGCACCCGGTCGGCGTGCACCGCGGACGCCGAGACCACGGCGAGCGACTCCTCCGGGCGCGTCAGCGCGTGCTCGACCACGAGGTCGACGACGTGCTCCACCTCGGCGCGCGTGGACTCCACGGCACCGTGCGCCGCGGGCATGCCGGTGCCGTCGACGACGTCGAGCCGGAGCAGGTCCGCGGTCGCGGGCAGCGGGGTCGCGGTGAGCCGGCCGGCATAGCCGTGGTCGGCGAGGAACCGCGTCAGGTGCGGGTCCCGCCGCGAGGCGTCGGCGTGCAGCGCCACGGCCGGGAGCACCGCGGCCAGGCGGCCCACCGCCGTGCCCGAGGTGCACCGGGTGTCCCCGACCACGAGCACCTGCCGTCCGCGCGCCAGCACGCCGACGACGGTCTCCAGCGACAGGTGCGCCGCGGCGTCGAGGATGACGAGGTCCTCCGTGCGGGTGGGCGGCAGCACGTGCGGCACGAGCATCGGGGCGGCCACGAGGCACGGGCGCAGGTGCCGCGCGACGTCGGGGTAGCGCTCGACGGCCTGGCGCAGCGAGGTGAAGCGGTCCTCGACGATCTCGCCGAACAGGGCCTGCGTCTGCTCGTCCGCCGAGCGCAGCCGCAGGCGCAGCGCCTCGCGGGCCGCCGCGCGGTAGACCACGGCGCGGTCGGCCAGGTGGCGCCGGTCCAGCGTGCGGAACTCGGCGACCAGGCGGGCCAGCGCCGCGCCGTCGTACCCCGCCATCGCGGGGTCCTGACGCAGGATCTCCTCGAAGACCGTGCTCCACCAGGCCAGCTCGAGCTCGGCGCCGACCAGCCCGGCCGGGACACGCCGCTCCGCGAGGTCGGCCAGCAGCGCGCCCAGGCCACGGGACTCGAGGCTGCGCAGCAGCGCGGTGCGCTCGGGCAGCGTGTCCAGCGCGGTGCGGTCCAGCCGCAGCCGGCGTAGCCGGTCGCCGAGGGCGTCCCAGCCCAGCTGCTCCAGGTCGCCGCTGCCGGCGGTCGGGGCGAGCACGGCGGACAGCGCGTCCAGGGTCTCGCGGACCTCGTGATGGTCGGCCTCGATGCCGGCGAGCCCCTCGGGGATCCGGGGCCAGCCACCGGCCGGGCAGTGGGCCTGCCACACCTGCCGCTGGGCCTGGACGTCGACGAGCGCGGCGTGCAGGTCGGCCACCGGCCGGCCGGGGCGCAGCATGTCCTTGGCCTGCTTGCGCAGCCGTCGCCGCAGCAGCCGGGTCATCTCGACGCCGTGCTCGGCCCGCCAGGCACGCGTGGCGGTCGCCGCGACGAGGTCGGCGGCCGAGCGCTCGAAGACGATCGGCCGGAAGACGTCGAGCGCCCCGCGCACGCCGGCGAGCATGACGAGCTGCTCGGCCCACTCGGCCGGTGTCGCGGCCGGGGTCAGGCCGGTCGCCTCCGCGACGGCGGTCACCTGCGAGCGCAGCCGTGGCAGGGCGTCGTCGTGCAGGTGGTCCACCCGCGCCAGCGCGGCACGAGCCCGGTCAGGGGTGAGCAGGTCGGCGCCGTACCAGGTGGTGGTGCCCGTGCTCGCGGTGAACGCGCCGAGGCCCGCGACGGTGACGAGGTCGGCGGCCGCCTGGGCACGCCGCTCTGCCGTGAGCGACTCGGCGACGGGCGCCGTGAGCCGCACGCCGGTCTGCGGGGTGGGCCGGCCCGAGGTGAGCCGGGCCAGGGCCTGGAGGGCGTCGTAGGCGGAGGCCGACCACGGCTCGCGCGGCGTGTGCAGGGCCTCGACGTAGCCGCGCAGCCGCCGGCGGCGGTCGGCGAGCTCACGCTCGACGATCGCCACGCGCTCGGCATCCACGGGGACGGGTTCGCCCGTCATCGCCCCGAGGAGCCGCCGGCCAGCCTCGACGCGCCACCCCGAGTCGGGGGCGACGTCGAGCACCAGCTCCGCCAGGCCGAGCGCGTCGAGCCGCTCGACGAGCGCGGTGGCGGCGCGGCGGTGGCCCGCGACGTAGAGCACCGTGCGTCCGCTCGCGGCGGCGTCGGCGACGACGGCGGCCAACGTCCCGGCGACGTCGCTGCCGGCCGGGGCGTCGACGAGCAGGTGGTGCCCCGCCGCGATCGCGTCGAGCACGTGCGCCTGGGCCGCGTCGAGGTCGCCGACGCCGCGCTCCTGGTCGAGCGGGCGGTCGCCGCGCAGGGCGGGCGGCAGGGGGTGGGCCAGGGCGTCGACGGCACGCTGGTCCCCCGCGAGCGCCGCGACGACCTCGTGCCCGACGAGGGTGGCGGCCTGCGCGTCGAGGTCGTCGACGAGGCTCTGCTCCGGGTGCACGAAGGTCCCGACGAGGATGCGCTCCTCGAGCTCGAAGCCGTCGAGCACGGCGATCCCCAGCGCGCGCAGCCGGTCCAGCGCCGGGCGCGGGTCGAAGCCGGCCGCCGTGAACGCGCCCCGGGCCAGGGCGAACGGGTCGAGCAGGGCGCCCCGCCGGCGCAGGGCCGACGCGAGCACCGGGTTGACCTCGAGCGACGGCTCGAGGACCAGGTCGTAGTCGGCCTCGCCCCGCCCGCGCGGGCTCACCGTGACGGGGCGCAGCAGCACGGGTGCCCGACGCCGCCGCACGGTGCGCGGGGCACCGCCGTCGGCTGGCCCGGCACCGCTCGCCACCTGGGCGAGGGCGTCCACGGCGTCGTGGTCGGCGTCGGCGGGGTCCGCCTCGGACCACGAGGCGACGCCGATCGCGAGGAACGCCGTCGCGAGGCCGAAGCGCTGGGCGTGGTCCTCCGCCAGCGCCCCGACGGCGCGGGCCCGGCGCTTGGCCGTGGACAGCGCCGCGCCCTCGCGCACGAGGTTGGACAGCCGCGTCGGGCGCCCGGCGAACAGCTGTGCCGTGCCGGAGGGGTGGGCGGCGGACAGGTCGAGCCGCGCCTCGCCGAGGCGGTCCACGTCCGTGAGCGCCGAGTCCCCCGCGCGCGAGACGAGCGCGCCGCGCCACTCGCGCACCGCTCGCTCGACGAGCTCGGTCGGGGTGGCGTGGGGCACGGCTACGGGGCCCTCGGGACGGTGGTCCGCGCCGTCGGGTCCCGGGCCGCCGATGCGCGCGGGAGCAGTCACGCCAGCACGCTAACCGCGTGGGCCCGCGGTGTCCGGTCGGCGCGCCGCGCACCGGGCACCCACCACTCCGCCGGGCGCCGGAGCACCCCACCCGCACCGGCCCGGACGGCCGTCAGGCCCGGCGCGCGGGCGGCGCGAACCGGGCCTGACGGAAGAAGTGACAGTGCGCACCGCGCAGGGGGCAGGCGATGCGCACTGTCAGGGCCTAGTGTGCCCCCGGACACACCTGGCGTCAATCGCGGTGCACCCCGGCGAGTGATGCGGGCACGTTTGAGTCATGGGATCCGCAGTCTCAAACGGCCCTGATGACGAGGTGGACCGTTGCACCACGCCCTGGCGACGAATTCCGTGGCTACCGACCGGTAGCTGACGGCAGCGCGCTCAGGCGGCCGGCAGCAGGTCGTCCACCGGGAGCTCGGAGCGCTGGAAGATACCGATCGCCCCGCGCAGGCCGAGGGTCATGACGATGTTGTAGAGGAACACGGCCAGTGCGGCCAGGAGCATCGCGCCGCTGATCGCCGCGAGGAGCATGTACGGCAGGTACTCCCCCTCGGTGTAGATGGTGCGGCGCAGCATGCCCTGCAGACCGGCCATCCCCATGAACGCGCCCATCCCGATGCCGCCGACGAGGTGCAGCCAGAAGTGCAGGCTGGCGAGCTTCTGGGAGTACAGCTCCGCGCCGTTGGTCAGCACCGGCAGCAGGTAGTACACCGCCGCGTAGAGCGTCATCGTCAGGCCGACGAGGATCGCCACGTGCACGTGCGGGCCGATCACCCACTGCGTGTTGTGCAGCACGCGGTTGAGACCCATGTCGGCCTGCATGATGCCGGCCGGCACCGCGAGCGCGAAGCCCAGCAGGCCGCCGAGCAGGAACTTCAGCGGGTTGGTCATCGTCAGCGGGCGGGCCGACCACAGGGTGGCGAGCGTGATGAAGAAGGCGAGACCCTGGGTGACCAGCTCGAAGGCGGTGACGAGCTCCCCCGAGACGATCTTGAGCAGCACGGGCTGCGCCTGGTCGGACAGCAGGTGGTGGCTCCACACGGTCCAGGAGACGACGAGCTCCACGGCGAGCGCGGCGCGGGCGATGTTGGCCATGAACACCGGCTTGCCCGTGATGAGCGACGCGAGCAGGTACCACGTGCCGGCAACGAAGATCAGCACGAGGCCGTCGGCGATGAGGTCGAGGCCCCACCAGTACCAGTTCTTGTAGAGCAGGGCGTCGACGAGGGTGTCCTTGAGGGAGTTCCCCGAGAGCTCGGCGATCATGTAGACGAGGATGAGCACGCCGGTGAACAGGATGATCCCGGCGTTGAGCGCGACGTCGACGGTGCCGCGCGCGATGGCCGCGACGGGCAGCGGGACGAGGTGGTCCTCCTCCTTCATCCGGCGACCCTTGAGCAGGTTGCCCAGCGCCGTCAGGCCCAGCGCGGAGCGCAGCAGCGCCCCCGCCGGCTGCTGCGGGAACCCGGCGGGGGTGTAGGTGATCGTCTTGAAGACGTTGATGACGAAGAGCAGCGTCCCCACCATGACCAGCGCGATGCCGGCGATGAAGAGGGCGCCGCCCAGCGGGCCGAACTGCGTGAAGTCGGCCGGCAGCGGCCAGTAGAGCGTGTAGAGCGGGGAGTAGTGGGTGATGAACCCGGTGCCCCAGAAGAGCGCCACGCCGCCGGTGATGAGCCCCCAGGTCCACAGGGCCATCCGGTAGGACCACAGGGGCTTGTGCATGAGGAACGGCACGAGGAACAGGAAGGCGCCGAACACCATCATGTAGGACGAGCCGAAGATGCCCACCAGAGGGTGCGCCGTGAGGATGCCGAAGTACTGCTCCTCACCGATGAACGAGATGACCTGCACCTGGTAGACGCGCATGAGCATGCCCTCGATGGCCGCGAACCCGTAGTACACGAGCCCGACGACGACGAAGCGCAGGGTGAGCTTTTGCATGGGGGTGAGGGTCGCGGGGTGGAACGACGCCTGGTGGCCGTCCAGGAGCGTTGCGGTGAAGGACATCTCACTTGCCTCCGTCATCGGTTGCACAGCCGGAGACGACGACGGCGTCCTCGACGATCATCTTGTAGCCCTGGGGGCCCGAGTACTCGGTGGAGCGGATGGAGTAGGTGCCGTTCTGCGCGAACTCCCACACCAGGTCGTTGTCGTGGCCGGGGACCACCTGCATCTGCATGACCATCGAGTTGTCCTCGCGGAACAGGCCGAACCCGTAGGTGAGGTCGTCCGACGTCACGGAGAACTGCACGAGCTCGTCGCACGGGACCTCGAGCACCGGGGACGGGAGCGTGAACTCGTGGTCCGCCATGGTGATCGCGTAGGTCTGCGTCACGTCGCCGCCCGAGATCTCCGTCTCGACCCACGGGATCGTGTTGGCGGTCACGAGGTGCAACGAGACCCCGATGACCACGAGGACGCCGAAGAAGCTCCAGAAGAGCCGTGGGGGCACGATCGGGGGGCCGCTGCGCGTGAGCCGGAGGCTGAACCAGGTCATCACCGCGAGGATCGCCAGCACGTAGAGCGTGTAGACGATCGTCTGGCCCCACAGGACGGTGTTCGAGTCGACCATCGTGCGTCTCCTAGGTCGGGGCGTCGCTGCCCCGTCAGCTCGACGCTAGAACCGCGCAGAAGGGGCACGCAGGGACGAAGGTCTCCGGGTCAATTCGGTCGCACCGACGGGCGTGCGCTGGTCGCCCGCGACCGTGAGAATCCCCACAGCGGGACCGACGGCCCGCATCGACACGCCGCGCGGGAGGCACCGTGTCCCTCGGTGCGCGCAGCACCGCCGCCATCGGCGCCGGGGGATGCGCGCCGGAGGGCAGGGTGGGCATCCGATGGTCGATCTCCTGGCGCAGAACGCCGTGCTGCTGGTCTTCGTCACGGCCGCGATCGGCTTCGCGGTGGGCCGCATCCACGTCCGCGGCGCGAGCCTCGGCGTCGCCGCCGTGCTCTTCGTCGGCCTGGCCATCGGGGCGCAGGACCCCTCGCTCGTGGTGCCCGAGTTCACCCGGACGCTCGGCCTGGCGATCTTCGTCTACACGATCGGTCTGGCCAGCGGTGCCAACTTCTTCGCGTCCTTCAACCGCAAGGGCCTGCGCGACAACGCCCTGGTGCTGACCATGCTCGTCGTGGCCGCGGCCCTCGTCGTGGCCGCGGCGCTGGTCCTGGACCTGCGGGCCACCGTCGCCGCGGGGCTCTTCACCGGGGCGATGACCAACACGCCGGCCCTGGCCGGTGTCATCGAGACGGTGCGTGGGGCCTCGGACGGTGCCGCCGCGGCCCAGGAGCCCACCGTCGGCTACTCCATCGCCTACCCCATGGGCGTGCTCGGTCCCATCATCGCGATCGCCCTGGTCCGACGCCTCTACCGGGTGGACTTCCGCACCGAGGCCGCGAAGCAGAGCGAGCTGCACCTGGTCCAGGAGGAGATCGTCTCGGCGACCGCGCGGGTCAGCGCGCCGCTGACCATCGGCAGCACCGTGCGCGACCTCCAGCTGCGGCTGCCCGACCCCGTGGTGCTGTCCCGCGTGCAGCGCGGCGAGGAGGTGATGCTCGCCGAGGGCGACCTCGTGCTCGCGGAGGGCGACCTCGTCATCGTCGTCGGCGAACCGGGCAACGTGCGGGCGGCCGTCGAGGCCATCGGTCGGCCGGACGCCCACGAGCCGGAGCTGGACCGCAGCCGGTACGACTTCCGGCGCATCTTCGTCTCCAGCACCGACGTCGCGGGCCGTCGCCTGCGGGACCTGCGGCTGCCCGAGCGCTACGACGCGATCGTCACCCGGGTGCGCCGCGGCGACATCGACGTCACCGCCACGGGGGACACGGTCCTCGAGCTGGGCGACCGCGTCCGCGTCGTGGCCGGCCGCGACCACATGGCTGCGGTCACCGCGCACCTCGGCGACTCCTACAAGCACCTGTCCGAGATCGACCTGCTGTCGTTCGGCCTCGGGATGTCGCTCGGTCTGCTGGTGGGCGCGATCCCGTTCCCCATGCCCGGCGGGCTGACGTTCCAGCTGGGCTCGGCCGCCGGGCCGCTGCTCGTCGGGCTCGTGCTGGGGGCGCTGCGCCGCACCGGCCCGATCGTGTGGAACGTGCCGTACTCGGCCAACCTCACGCTGCGCCAGATCGGCCTCATCCTCTTCCTGGCGACCGTCGGCCTGGGCTCGGGCTACACGTTCCGGACGATGTTCGCGGAGAACTCCGGGATGCTGCTGCTCGTCGTCGGGGCCGTGGTCTCGGTGCTCGTGCCCATGCTCACGCTGGTGATCGGCTTCCGGGTGCTGCGGATCCCGTTCGGCATGCTCGTCGGGATGGTCGCCGCGCAGCAGACGCAGCCCGCCGTGCTCGGCTACGCGCTGGAGGAGTCGGGCGACGAGGCCCCCAACGTCGGGTACGCGATGGTCTACCCCATGGCGATGATCGCCAAGATCCTGCTCGCCCAGGTGGTCCTGCTGGTCCTCGGCGGGGCGGGGTAGCTCCTCACCCCTCCGGCGCGGCGTCCGCACCACGTGCTGCCGGTGCGGCAGGTGCGTCGAGCAGCTCGCGCAGCGCGCGGTCCACGTGCTCGACGAGCCGGTGCAGGTCGGGCAGCGACGCCGCGTCGCCCGTCACCCCGACGGTGCACCGCCCAGCGTAGGTGACCAGGGCGAACGTCGCCCGGACGTCGAGGGCGACGGGCACGTAGGGCAGCAGGTCCAGCAGCGGGCTCCCGGCCAGGTGGCACACCTCGCGCGGGCCGGTCACGCCCGACGCCGCGACGTTGACGCGCCCCTGCCCCGCCCGCGCGTACGCCCCGGCCGCCCGCGCGAGCAGCGGCGCGGGGACGTGTTCGGCGGCCCGGACCATCGCGGCCGTGCCGTCGGCCACCGCGCGGGACTTCTGCTCCTCGGTCCGCCCGTGCACGAGCGCGAGGCGCGCGAGCGGCCGCGCCACCGCGACGGGCAGGACCACGAACATCGCCGAGGCGATGTTGCCCGGCCGCACGGGGCTGCCGGCGGACCGTCCCGAGACGGGCACGATCGCGCGCGCCACGAGGCCGTCGAGCGGCTCGCCACGCTCGAGCAGGTACCCGCGCAGCCCGCCGGCGACGGCGGCGAGGAAGACGTCGTTGACCGTCGCACCCGCTGAACGGCCCACGGCCTCGACCTCGGCGAGCGGAGCCCCGGCCCAGCCCCACAGCCGGCCCGGGCCCAGCGGGCCGTTGAGGACGCAGGGTGGCAGGTCGGGCTGCACCACCTGGGCCAGCCCGTGGCGCACCAGCCGCACGCGACGCACGGCCGCGCGCGGCGCGACGAGCGAGCGCAGGGTCAGGCGGGCCGCGCGCAGCGGCAGCGCGACGAGCCAGCCGGCGCCGCCGAGCGCGACGTCGACGCGCGTCGGTCGCGGCGGTGCGCAGGGATCGGGGCCACCCTGCACGCGCCCTGGGCCGGCGCCGGTCGACGGCCACCCGGCTCCGCCCGGCGGCAGCGCGGGCGGCGCGAGGAGCGAGCCGACGAGGTCCATGCCCGACGCCCCGTCGACCAGCGCGTGGTGCACCTTGGCGACGAGGGCCCAGCGCCCGCCGCTCAGCCCGTCGACGTGCCACAGCTCGAAGGGTGGGCGCGAGACCGCCAGCCGGGGGACCATGAGCCGCGCGACGAGGTCCCGCAGCGCGGCGTCGTCCCCCGGTGCCGCGAGGTCGAGGTGGTGCAGGTGCTCGTCGAGCCCGCACCGCTCGCTGCTCACCCACACCGGCCGCCCGAGGTCGAGCGGCATCCGCCGGATGTGCCGGCGGTGCCACGCGAGCGGCGCGAGCCGCGCCTCGAGCTCCGCGGCGAGCCTGCCGGGCTCCGGTGCGGGCCCGGCGAAGACGAGCACGGACCCGACGTGCAGCGGCTGGACGTCGTTCTCCAGGTAGACGAACGCCGCGTCCAGCGCACTGAGCCGCTCCGCACCGCGCACCGTTCCAGCATGGCACCGGGCGCCGCGGCGCGAGCGGGTCGATCGGCTCGTCCCCGGCGGGCGGAAGGAGGACGATGGTC
>NZ_DAORSQ010000031.1:0-7106 GCF_035443605.1 Actinotalea sp.
CGCCGCCGCGCGCGCCTCGCGCGCCGCTCGGGCCGGCTCGTCGCGTGGCTCGTCATCGCCGCGGGCCTCACGGCCTTCGCCGCGAGCCTCGCCGTGCCGGCCTGGTTCGAGGTGCACGGCCAGAAGCTGCTCATCGTCACGTCGGGCTCGATGTCGCCCTTCGTCGAGGCCGGCGACGTCGTGGTGCTCCAGGCGATCGACGACGCGTCCCAGCTGCGGGTCGGCCAGGTGGCCACGTTCTGGCCGCCCGGGGGCAAGCACCTCGTCACCCACCGGATCGTCGACCTGCAGATGCTGCCGTCGATGGTGCCGGACGCCGCGACGGGCGAGATGGTCCCGCAGCTCGACCTCGCGACGGGCGAGGTGGTCGAGCGGCCCTTCATCCTCACCAAGGGCGACGCCAACGAGACGGTCGACCCCAACGCGACGCCGCTGTCGCGCGTGCGCGGCGTCGTCGTCCAGGCCCACGCCGGATGGGGCACGCTGCTGTTCTGGGCGCACTCGCCGCAGGGCCGGATGGTCATGCTCGTGCCGCCGCTCGCGCTCATCGCGGCCCTCGAGCTCGCCGACACGCTCGCCGAGCGGCGCCGCGCGCGCCGCCGGCCGGCCCCACCGCTGAGGGAGGCCCGCTTCGATGCGCTCCTCCTCGACTGAGCGCCGCGGGCCGGGCCGCGCCCTCACCGTGCTGACCGCCGGCGCGCTCGGCGCCGTCATCGGGCTGGCGCTGCCGGGCGTCGGCCAGACCGGTGCGGTGCTCACCGGGAGCGCCGCGACCACCGCGACCGTGGGCGTCAGCCCGTGCAGCGGGTCGTACGTCGCCCATGTCGCCGCGCTGGGCGCAGCGCTGCACTGGGACCTCGCGACGGGCGACGTCGCGGCCCCCGGGCTGCTCGCGTGCAGCCCGACCGGCGCCATGACCCTCGCCGGCGGGGTGGAGCAGGGCGTGACGGGCACGGGGCCCACCCTCGCCACGAGCTCCACCGGCGCGATGGCCGTCTGGTTCGCGGTCACCGACGGCGACGCCACGGGCGAGCTCGCGTCGCTGCGCCAGGCCGACGGCCACGCGGTCGAGCTGCGACTCGACGCCGGCCTGCTGGTGCTGCGCGAGCGGCCGGCCGGCGGCGGCGGCGCCGTGACGCTGCTCCAGGTCGCGGTGAGCACGGGGACGCGCCACCTGGTCTCGGCCAGCCGCGCGGGCGGCACCGTGACGCTCGCCCTCGACGGGACGGTCGTCGGGGCGGCGCCGCTCGCAGCGGACCCGTCCGACCCGGCGACCTTCACGCTGGGCGCCGCACCCGGCAGCGGTCTGACGGCGGCCGCAGCCGTGGTCGACGAGGCCGTCGTGCTGCCCGGTGCGCTCGACGCGTCGGACGCAGCTGCCCTCTTCGCCGCCGAGCGCTGGTAGGGCCTCAGCCCGCGGCGTCCCCACCCATCTCGGCGAGCGCGGCCTGGACCGCGCGCATCGTGCGCAGGTTGCGGTCGGTGATCGACGGCGCGTAGCGGACCCGGCCCGCGAGCCTGCTGCGCGCCGCGGCCAGCGTGGCGCCCGCCGCGACGGTCCACGCCGTCGCCTCCGGCCCGAGCCGGACCTGCGGGGAGGCGGGGTCGGCCTCGCGGACCGCCGCGTCGAGCGCATCGAGCACGGCCGGGTCCGACGTCACCGTGACGTAGGTGTGCGTGGTCGGGTCGTCCGCGGGGTAGGGGCACGCCCGCAGCAGCGCGTCCAGCCGCGCCGCGTCGAGCACCACCACCCACGCCTCGTAGCCGAACGTCGCGCGCAGCGTCGCCTCGACGAGCGCGCGCAGCTCGACGGCCGAGCCGTCGAACCGGCACACCACGTTGCCCGAGGCGAGCAGGGTGCGCACGTCGCGCACCGGCAGCGCGGCCAGTGCCGTGCGCAGCTCTGCCATCCGCACCGTCCGGCCGCCGACGTTGACCCCCCGCAGGAGCACCGCGTAGCGCATCGGGCCACCGTAGGCGCCGCAGGGGAGGGCGACGACCGGGACGAACGACCGTGGCGCGGCCCGCCGCGGCCGCCGACGGTAGGGGGATGACCTCCCTGGTGGTGTACGAGTCGATGTTCGGGTCGAGCAAGGCGGTGGCCGAGGCCGTCGCGACGGCGCTGGAACCCGCCGGGCCCGTGCGCCTGGTCGAGGTCGGGGCGCTCGCGGCAGAGCCCGGCGGCATGACCGTCCCGCCGGACGTCAGCCTGCTGGTGGTGGGCGGGCCCACGCACGCGTTCAGCATGACCCGCCCCTCGACGCGCCAGGACGCGGTGCGCGAGTTCGGCTCGGCCATCTCCGCCGACTACGGCGTGCGCGAGTGGCTCGAGGCCGCCAGCCTGCCCCCGGGCCTCGCATGCGCCGCCTTCGACACCAAGGTCCTCAAGCCCAACCTGCCCGGCTCGGCCGGCAAGGGCATCGACAAGGGGCTGCGCAAGCTGGGCGGGCGACCCGTGGTCCGTGCCCGCACCTTCACCGTGCACGGCAAGGCCGGCGGGCTCGTCGAGGGCCAGCTCGAGGCCGCCACGGCGTGGGGCACCGAGCTCTGCGGCCTCGCGGGGCAGCCCGCGACCGTCTGAGGATCACCCTCTGACGGCCCGCCGCGCTCCGGCGTGGCGGGGCGCGCGTCTGGGACAGTGGGCGCACCGGTCCGGCGGCGGGCCATGACCCCAGGAGGACGCATGCGCAGCCAGATGTTCGGCGCCAACATGGAGGCGACCAGCACCGAGCGGTTCGCCCTGCAGAACCACAAGCTGCTGCGGGTGAAGCTCGCCGGCGAGGTGATGGCCCGCCAGGGGTCGATGGTCGCCTACCAGGGGCAGATGGACTTCGCCTACCAGGGCTCCGGCGGCATGTCGAAGATGCTCAAGAAGGCCTTCACCGGGGAGGGCGTCCCCCCCATGAAGGTCACCGGCATGGGCGACCTCTTCCTCGCGGAGGACGCGGCCGAGGTGCACGTCATCACGCTCGAGGGCGACTCGGTGACGGTCAACGGTCGCAACGTGCTGGCCTTCGACCCCACGCTCCAGTGGGACATCCGGCGCGTCGAGGGCGCGTCGATGATGGCCGGCGGGCTCTTCAACACGGTGTTCACGGGGCACGGCCAGCTGGCCCTGACGTCCTACGGCCCGCCCGTCGTGCTCGCCGTCGACGCCCCGACGTTCGCCGACGCGCAGTCGGCCATCGCGTGGTCCTCGACGCTGCAGACCAGCGTGAAGATGTCGATGTCCGCCGCCGCGCTCATCGGTCGCGGCTCGGGCGAGGCGGTCCAGATCGCGTTCGCCGGGCAGGGGTTCGTCATCGTGCAGCCCAGCGAGGGCATGCGGGTCACCACGACCGCGTGAGGTCGGAGCCGACGCTGGCGATCACCCGACGGCCGCGATCGCGTCGCGCAGCCGCGCCACGCTCGTCGTCAGCCCCCAGCGCTCGGTGAGGGCGGCGAGCGCGGCCGGGTCGGCGGGCTCGGTCGGCAGCGCGTCGGCGACCTCGCCGACGGGGACGTCCCGTGCCACCCGCACCACCCCGGGGGCGACGGCGAGGTAGTCGGCGGCGTCGGCGAGCCGGCGCGCCTGCGTGGCGGTCAGCCCGGGGTCCCCGGCCGCGACCGCGGCCAGCACGCCGTCGAGCGAGCCGTACCGCGCGACGAGCGCCGCGGCCGTCTTGTCCCCGATGCCCGCCACGCCCGGCAGCCCGTCGCTGGCGTCCCCGCGCAGGATCGAGGCGTCCGCGTAGGCCGCGCCCGTGGGCGTGCCGTGCCGCTCGGCCAGCCGGGCCTGGTCCACCACGTCGAGGTCGGCCATCCCGCGGCCGGTGTAGAGCACGCGGACGGGGCCGGAGTCGTCGACCAGCTGGAACAGGTCGCGGTCCCCGGTGACCACCTCGACGGGAGCGCGCTCGGCGGCGGGACGGGCGCGCTCGCGCCCCGCGAGCGTACCGATGACGTCGTCGGCCTCGAAGCCCGGGGCGCCCACGCGCGCGATCCCCAGCGCCGCGAGCACCTCGACGATGACGGGCACCTGCGCCGCGAGCGCCGGCGGCACCTCCTCGCCGCCGTCGGCCCCCACCCGGTGCGCCTTGTACGAGCCGATCGCGGCCACCCGGAACGCCGGCCGCCAGTCGTCGTCCCAGCAGGCCACCATCCGCGCGGGGCCGCGGGTCACCACGAGCCGGGCCACGATGTCCAGCAGGCCGCGCACCGCGTTGACCGGGGTGCCGTCGGGCGCGCGCACCGACTCCGGGACGCCGTAGAACGCGCGGAAGTACAGCGAGGCGGAGTCGAGCAGGAGCAACGGACGGCGGGACGTCTCCACGGGTGCCATGCCGTCACGCTACGGGAGGGGCCCACCCGGTGCCGAGGGGCAGCGGGTGGGCCGACGACG
Source organism: Actinotalea sp. (assembly GCF_035443605.1). NCBI lineage: Bacteria > Bacillati > Actinomycetota > Actinomycetes > Micrococcales > Cellulomonadaceae > Actinotalea > Actinotalea sp. Next base: position 4,382 of record NZ_DAORSQ010000031.1, read on the forward strand.
CGGGCCGACCTCAGCCGTGCACGCGGGCCGGCCGGCCCGTGGAGTCCTCGATCTGCTCCTCGGCCGTGTCGATGAGGCGGTCCGCCAGGTGCCGCAGCGCGCGCGCGACGGCGACCTCGTCCCCGATGACCGGCACGACCCCGTCCTCCGGGTTGCGCCGCGCCTTCCCGACAGCACCCAGGTGGTCCGGCGTCCCGGCCACGAGCACGGCCTGGGCGGTGGTGGACGCGCCCTCGTGCAGCAGCGTGACCTGGACGCGCCAGGTGCTCACGGCCGCGGGCGGCGCGGCATCGGCGGGATCACCGACCGCGGCCTCCACGTGCGCATCCGGGCCGGGGAACACCAACGTGCGCTCCCCCGTGTCCAGCCACTCCACGAGGTAGGGCGGCGAGCCGTCCTCGTGCCGCAGCTCGACCACCCTGCCGTCCCGGACGGTCCCGTCCACGACGCTGGACGCCAGCACCAACCGGTCACCCACACGAGCCTTCATGGCCAGTCACTCCTCAGGGAGGTGGATGGCTCCATCATGCGCCCGTCCGGGCCTCCAGCGGCAGGGTCCAAGGGCCTTCCGTCGGCGCGCGCACAGGCGAGGGACCTGCGGGCTCGCGATCGGTCGGACCCAGCGCCTCCGCGGGGCCGGGCCGGCCGAAGAACCAGCCCTGGCCGAGGTCCACGCCCAGGCCGCGCAGCGCGGCCGCGTCCTGCGCCGTCTCGACGCCCTCGGCGACCACCAGGGTGCCGCTGCCGTGCGCGAAGTCCACGAGCGAGCCCACCAGGGTGGTGAGCACCCGGTCGGCCGCGACGCCGTCGACGATGCTGCGGTCCAGCTTGATGACGTCCGGAGCGGTGACGACGATGTGCCGCAGCGAGGAGAAGCCCGCACCGACGTCGTCGATCGCCAGGCGCATCCCGGCGGCCCGCGGCGCCGCGACGGCTGCCGAGAGCGCGTCGTAGTCCTCGACCTGGTCGTGCTCCGAGAGCTCGAGCAGCACGCGGTCGGCTGGCAGCCGCGCGAGCAGCGCACCGCACTCCGGGGTCACCAGCGTGGCCGGCGAGACGTTCATCGCGACGTACCCGTCCACGCGGGCCAGGTGCCGGGCCGCGCGCTCCAGCGCGAGCAGCTCGAGCTCGTGCCCCAGGCCGATGCTGTGCGCCTGCGCGAAGACCACGTCGGGCGCGAGCTTCCAGTGGGCGGGGAAGCGGCTCAGCGCCTCGGCCCCGGCGCGGCGCCCGGAGGCCAGGTCGACGATCGGCTGGAGCACCACGGTCGGCCCGCCCTCCACGAGCAGCGGCACGAGGCGGGACTCGATCTCCTCCGCCCGCGCGCGGTCGACGACGCCCGGCTCGATGACCACCGCGGCCGCGGCCGCCAGCACCTCCATGAGGGCCTGGTCGCGCGCGGACAGTCCCTTGTCCGTGGTGAGGCCCGCGGCGCAGAACGTGCCGTACAGGGTGCCGTCGGACAGCCGCACGGGCGCCGAGACGTAGGAGCGCAGCCGCGGGAAGCGCGCCGCCGGCAGCGCCATCGCCTCGGGGAGGGCGCGCACGTCGGGGATGACCGCTGGCAGCCGGCCGTCGAGGATCGCCTGGCAGAACGACGTCGCCTGGACCATCCGCGCACCCTCGGGGAAGAGGAAGGGGATCGAGGAGTCGACGACCTCCAGGTGCTGGGTGGTGCCGTCCATCCGCGACAGGAACGTCACGGACAGGCCGAGGGCGCGCTTGGCCGTACGCAGGAGGTCGGCCACCTGCTGCTCGGCCTGCGTGCGCTGCGCGCCCATGCCACTCCCGTCCCGGGCGGCGGCTCCGCCCTCACGGGAGGTGTCGGCAGACCCCGGCGGTGACGAGAGGGGACGAACGGGTGACGACGGGTGCGCGAACGGGTGACGAGCGTCACCTTCGCCTCATCAGTCCTCGCTCGGCAGCCCGCTGTAGGCGTGCTTGCCGTTGAAGAGCAGGTTCACGCCCGTGAAGTTGAAGATCACGGTGGCATAGCCCACGAGGACGAACCACGCGGCCCGGCGCCCGGACCAGCCGCGCGTGGTGCGCGCGTGCAGGTAGGCGGCGTAGACCACCCAGACGACGAAGCTCCAGACCTCCTTGGGGTCCCAGCCCCAGTACCGGCCCCAGGCGTGCTCGGCCCACACGGCCCCGGCCATCACGGTGAACGTCCACAGCACGAAGCCCACGGCGTTGACCCGGAAGCTCAGCGCCTCGAGCGAGCGCACGGAGGGCAGCGTGCCGAGCACCTGCCAGCGCGGGCTGAGCATGCGCGGCGAGGCGTTCTCCCAGGAGTCCTTGAGCAGCTGGAGCACGCTCGCGGCGACGGCGACGGTGAACAGCCCGGTGGCGATCGTCGCGATCGAGACGTGGATGACGAGCCAGTAGCTCTGCAGCGCGGGCTCGACGGCGTCGGCCGGCACGTAGAACGCCGCGAGGCCGAGGCCCAGGGCCACGACGCTCAGCCCGATGACGATGGTGCCGAGGAACCGCACGTCGCGCCGCAGGCACAGCACGCGGAAGGTGACGACCGCCGCGAGGGTGCCGATGAGCGTGAACTCGTACATGTTGGCCCAGGGCACGCGACCCGCGGCAAGGCCGCGCAGCACGGCCCCGGCGACGTGCAGGGCCAGGCCCACGGTGGTGGTCGACATCGCGATGCCGAGCACCCGACCGGCCCAGCGGCCGGGCACGACCCCGCCCGTGGGTGCCTCGGGCACGCCCG
>NZ_DAORSQ010000031.1:7206-26316 GCF_035443605.1 Actinotalea sp.
CGGGCCCCCGACGAGCGCGGCCTCGCGAGCGGGCTTCGCCGCGGCCTCCGCGCGGCGCGCGAGGTCGGTGGCGAACGCGACGAGGGCCACGGCGTAGGCCGTCACGGCACCCCACACGAGGATGGTGCTCAGCTCGCCAAGACTCATCGGTCCTGCCTCCCGTCCAGCGCCCTGATCGCGTCCGTCACGCGGGCGAGCTCGGCCGCCAGGCCGATGTCGTCGGTGCGGGCCAGGGCGGCGCCGGCGACCACTGTACGTCCGGGGCGCTCCCCCTCGCCCGCCGGGCCCACGCGCAGCCACAGGCGCCGGCGCGGGGTGAACAGCGACACCGTCAGGCCGACGATCGCCGCGATCGCGAAGGCCAGGACGATGCCCAGCGACGGGTCGTGCCGCAGGTCGAGCGCGACGAACCGCGGCAGGTCGTCCCAGGTCAGCGTTCCCAGCCCGGCCGGCAGCTCCACGGTCTGCCCCGGGGCGACGAGCACGGTCACCGGGGCGCCGTCCTCGTCGAGGACCGGCGACATCGCCGACGAGTCCAGCTCGTAGACGTTCTGCGGCACGCCGTCGTCCAGGCCGAGGTCCCCGCGCCACACCGTGAGCACCAGCATCGGGTCGAGGGGCTGCGGGTGGACGGACGCGGCACCGTCCGGCGTGATGACGGCCGTCGGCAGCAGGAAGCCCACCAGCCCGATCTGGTCCCCGGCGGACACGTCGGGCACCTTGATGACCCCCCGCGACAGGTACTGCGGGTCCTGCGGGAGGAAGGGCACCGGCCCCGCGAACGCCACCTCGCCCGCGGCGTCGCGCACCGTGACGTCGGGAGCGTAGCCGTTGCCCTGGAGGTAGATCTTGGCGCCGCCAGCCGTCAGCGGGCGGTTGACGCGGATGTCGGCCGCGCGCCCGGCGCCGCCGGGCTCGCGCACCGTGACCTCGGCGAGGAAGTCACGCGGCTTGGCGGCGAGGTCCTGCGTGAACGCGGCCGTGAAGCGGTCCAGCGTGAGGGTGAACGGGACGAGCGACGACGGGTCGAACCAGCTCCCCGCCTCGAACGTGTCGTAGTCCGTGACGGCGTTGGCGAAGCCCCTGCCCTCGACGACGATCGCCTGCCCCCGGTAGTGCAGCAGCTGCCCGGCGGCCACGGACAGCAGGATGCCCACCAGGGCGAGGTGGAACACGAGGTTGCCGGTCTCGCGCAGGTAGCCCCGCTCGGCCGCGACGGTGCCGCCCGTCCCGTCCGCGTCGACCACCACGTCGACGCGGAACCGCGGCAGCCAGCGCACGGGGCCGGTGAGCACCGTCCGGGCCGCGGCCAGGACCTGCTCGGCAGAGGCGTCGGTGCGGACCTCGTCGCGCGTCTCGAACCGGTCGAAGCGGCGCGGGGTGCGCGGCGGCCTGGCCCGGACGCCGCGCAGGTGGGCGGCGACGCGCGGCAGGATGCAGCCGACGAGGGACACGAAGAGCAGCAGGTAGACCGCGGAGAACCAGACCGAGGCGTAGACGTCGAAGAACCCGAGCCGGTCCAGCCACCCGCCGAGGTCCGGGTTGTCCCGCAGGTAGGCCGCCACCCGTCCGGGTGACTGCGGCCGCTGCGGCAGGATCGAGCCGGGCACGGAGACCACGGCCAGCAGCATGAGCAGCAGCAGCGCCACGCGCATGCTCGTCAGCTGGCGCCACACCCAGCGGCCCGTGCCGACGAGGCCCAGCCGCGGCAGCACGGGCTCTCCAGGGCGCTCCGCCGACGCGGCGCCGCCAGCCGTCGCGTCCGGCGCGTCCGGTGCGTCCGGCGCGTCGCTCGGGACCGTGGGGTCCTCGATCCGGTCCAGGGGCATCAGACCACCGTCTCGAAGCCGCCGACCCAGCCCTGGAGCGACTGCGTCCAGGTGCCCCACACGCCGGTGACCAGCGCGAGCCCGACGAGCACCAGCATCACCCCGCCCGTGCGGGTCACCGCGACCCGGTGCGTGCGCAGGAAGGCCAGCGCGCGCGCCGAGCGCTCGAAGCCCAGGGCGATGAGCAGGAAGGGCAGTCCGAGGCCGGCGCAGTACGCGACCGACAGGACGGCGCCGCGGGCCGCCGAGGCCTCGTCGAGCGCCAGGGTGTAGACGGCCACGAGCGTCGGGCCGATGCACGGGGCCCAGCCCAGCCCGAAGACGACCCCGAGCAGGGGTGCGCCCCAGAGCCCGGCCGTCGGCGCCAGGTGCAGCCTCCGCTCGCGCTGCGCGAACGGCACCCAGCCGAGGAACACGAGCCCCATGAGCACGACGACGACGCCCAGCACGCGCGTGAGCACGTCCGTCCAGCCCAGCAGCGCCGCACCGAGCGACCCCGCGAGCACGCCGAACGCGACGAAGACCACCGTGAACCCCGCGACGAAGAGGCCGACCCCGGCCACCATGCGGGTGCGCGGCACCTGGGCGAGCGTGCCCGTCGCGCCGCGGCCGGTGCGCGACGGCGCCGCGGCGCGTGCGCGCGGCGAGCCCGCGGCGCTGCCGGCCATCCCCGTGACGTAGCCGAGGTACCCCGGCACCAGCGGCAGCACGCACGGCGAGGCGAACGAGACCAGCCCGGCCAGCACCGCGAGCGGGACGGCCAGCAGCATGGAGCCGCCGAGCACGGTCTGCTGGACGGTGTCGCCGATCCCGGCAACGAGCGCGGTCACGCTCACGCGGGCTCGTCCAGCAGCTCGTCGACCAGCGCGCGCAGCGTGGACCCGTCCGCCAGCCCCAGCACGCGGGCCGCGACCCGGCCGCGGCGGTCGAGCACCACCGTGGTGGGCACGGCCTGGACGGGCACGACGCCCTGCAGCGACGCGATCGCGGCGCCGTCGACGTCGTGCACCGAGGGGTACCCGACCGCGAACGTGCGCTCGAAGGCCTGGGCCGCGCCGGGGTCGTCCGTGGAGTTGATGCCCAGGAGGTGGACGTCGTCGTCCGCGTAGTCCGCGGCGAGCGCGGCGAGGTCGGGCGCCTCGGCGCGGCAGGGCGGGCAGCTGGCGTACCAGGTGTTGAGCACGACGACGTCGCCACGCCAGTCCGCGACGTCCACCGCGGCACCGGCGAAGTCGGTCCCGGCGAGCTCCACGGGATCGCTGCGGTCCGCGGCGTCCCAGGTGGTCACCGACCGGTCACCGGACACGTAGCCGGCCTCGGCGCCGCCCTCGGTCCAGCCCCCGGTGGCGGGCGCGCACGCCGCGAGGGACAGCGACATCGCGAGGACGGCGAGCACGACGAGTGCCACGACGACGACCCGGGCCTGCTGGTGGCGCAGACGGCGCACGGTCAGGCCCCGGCCACGGTGGGCTTGACGGGCAGCAGGTCGACGGCTGGCTCGGAGTAGGTGATCCCGGTGAGCCGGTCCCCGTCCCAGTGCAGCGAGGTGAGCGAGGCCACCGAGCACTCGCGGCGGCGCGGGTCGTGCCACAGGCGGCGACCCTCGAGAGCCTGGCGGGTCACCCAGATCGGCAGCTGGTGGGACACGATGACGGCCTCGTGACCCTCGGCGGCCACGCGCGCGTCAGCGACGGCCGCGAGCATCCGGGCCACCTGCTCGCGGTAGGGCTCGCCCCACGACGGACGCAGGGGGTTCCACAGGTAGCGCCAGTGCGCGGGGCGACGCAGCGAGCCGTCGCCCACCCCGAACGTCAGGCCCTCGAAGTGGTTGGCTGCCTCGAGCAGGCGGGCGTCGGCGCCGAGCGCCAGGCCGAAGGCCGCGGCGATCGGGGTCGCGGTCTCCTGGGCACGCTGCAGCGGCGAGGCGACCACGTGCACGACGTCGCGGCGGGGCGCGCCCTGCGGGCCGGTCCCCGCCAGGTGCCCGGCGACCCGCTCGGCCATCGCCTGGCCGCGGTCGGACAGCCGGAAGTTCGGCAGGCGCCCGTAGAGCACGCCGTCGGGGTTGTGCACCTCGCCGTGGCGCAGGAGGTGGACGGTCGTGGAGGCCATGGGACCAGTGTCGCTCACCACGCGCCGTGCGGTCATCCGGGCGGGGGTGGGGCGGGGGCGGGGGCGGGGCGGCTCAGCCTGCCGGCGGCGCGGGCGGGTCGAGCGGGGCCACGAGGGCCATCGCGTCGCCGAGGCCGCGCAGCTGGTCGGCCGTGAGCAGGTCGACGAGGTGGGCCCTGACCGCCCGGACGTGGCCGGGGGCCGCCGCGACGAGCAGGCGGTACCCGGCGGCCGTCATCCGGGCGTTGACGCCCCGACCGTCGGCCAGGCACGTGTGCCGCTCCACGAGCCCGCGCCGCTCGAGCCTGCCCACGGTGTGCGTGATCCGGCTGCGCGAGTGCATGAGGGACTGCGCGAGCTCGGACATCCGCGCCGTGTGCTCGGGTGCCTCGGACAGCCGGACGAGGATCTCGTACTCGCTGAGCGACAGGTCGCTGTCCGCCTCGAGCTGGCGGCCGAGCGCCTCGGTCAGCCGCGCGGACCCGAGCAGGAAGGACCGCCAGGCGCGCTGCTGGTCCTCGTCGAGCCAGCGGACCTCGTCGGCCGGCCGTGCGCCGGGCCGGTCCCGCGTGTCCGCCGGCACGTCCGCCGGAGCCTGCGCCGTCGTGCTCATCCCTGCCTCCCCGTCCGTGCCTGCGCGTCCCGTACGACGTCCCGACCCCGATCCCACCACAGGGGCGGGTGACGGGGGGTTGCGCTTCCAGGTGCAGTGTAGTAGAAATCTCAACTAGATGGTCGTTGACGCTTCAACCAAATGCGTCGGGCGGCCTCGGTCCCACCGACGCACCACCCACCTCGTCCCGTAGGAGAACACCATGACCACCACCACGCTCCCCACCGGCCTGCCCACCGGCACCTGGGTCGTCGAGACCTCGCACAGCCACGCCGGCTTCACGGTCCGCCACGCGGGCATCTCCAAGGTCCGCGGCACCGTCGCCATCACCGAGGGCACCCTGACCATCGGTGACGACCTGGCCGCGACCTCGGTCACCGCGACGCTGGACCCGTCGACCATCGACACCAAGGACGCCAACCGCGACGGCCACCTCACGACGGCCGACTTCTTCGACGTCGCGACGTACCCGACCTGGACCTTCGTCTCGACCTCCGTCGCGGGCGACGGCACCGACCTCAAGGTCACCGGTGACCTCACCATCCACGGCGTGACCCGCGAGGTCGTCCTCGACGCCGAGTTCAACGGTGCCGCGACGGACCCGTTCGGCGCCTCGCGCATCGGGTTCTCCGCCTCCACCGAGATCTCGCGCAAGGAGTTCGGTCTGACCTGGAACGCGGCGCTCGAGACCGGCGGCGTGCTGGTCAGCGACAAGGTCAAGGTCGCCCTCGAGATCGAGGCCGTCGCCCAGGCCTGAGCCACCCCGCACGTCCGGGTCGGGGCTCACCCCCCTGCGTCCCGATCCGGGCCGACGCCCGCGGCAGCCCCCTCGCACGAGGGGCGCGGCCGCGGGCGTCGTCGCGTCCGGGCCCGACCTCGGCCCTCGGTCAGGCGCGCCCCGCCGCCTTGCGCTGCTCGTGGAACGCGAGGATCTGCAGCTCCGTGCCCAGGTCGACCGCCCGCAGGTCGACGCCGTCCGGCACGTGCAGCACGCGCGGGACGAAGGTGAGGATGCCCCGCACCCCCGCGGCGACCAACCGGTCGCAGACCTCCTGCGCCACGTCGGCCGGCGTCGCCAGCACGGCGAGCGCCACGCGTTCGCGCCGCAGCACCTCCTCGAGGTCGCGTACGTCGGCGACCACCAGCCCGGCCACCGAGGAGCCGACCACCTCGGGCGCGGCGTCGACCAGCGCGGCCACCCGGAAGCCGCTGCTGCCCCGCGCGACGTAGTTCGCCAGGGCGTGACCCAGGTTGCCGATGCCCACGATGACCACCGCGAGGTCCACCCCGAGGCCCAGCGCGTCCGCCACCCGTCCACGCAGGTGGTCGACGTCGTAGCCCACCCCGCGCACGCCGTGCGAGCCGAGGAACGACAGGTCGCGCCGCAGCTGGGCCGGGCCCACCCCGGCGAGCCGGGCCAGCTGGTCGGACGACGTCGTCGTCACGCCCTGCTCCGCGAGCCCCTCGAGCACGCGCAGGTAGAGCGGCAGCCGGGAGACCGTCGAGGGCGGGACGGCGCGGGGGGCGACACCCACGTCAGCCCCGTCGCGGCGCGGCGAGCGCGCGGTGCAGCCGCTCGGCGTCCAGCCGCCAGTACCCCTGCACGACGCCGTCCACCGTCACCACCGGCACCATCTCGCCGTACCGCTCGGTGAGCGCCGCGGCATCGGGGTCCGTGTCGACGTCCACCGCCAGCCAGCCCGTGCCGGCCTCGGCGGCGACGGCGGCGACCAGTGCGGCCGCCGGCTCGCACAGGTGGCAGCCGGCCCGCGAGTACAGGACGAGGCGGACGTCGGCCGGGCCGTCGGGCGCCACCGGGCTGCTCATCGCACCAGCCTAGGCTGGCCGGCCGGGTGGGGTGGTTACAGTGGAGCACGTGGCCGAGCCAGCACCTGACCTCCCGGCAGGCTCCGGGACCGCGGCCTTCTTCGACCTCGACAACACCATCATCCGCGGGGCCAGCGCGTTCCACCTGGCCGTCGGGCTGCGCCGTCGGGGCTTCTTCGGCACGTGGGACCTCATCACGTTCGCCTTCCACCAGAGCCGCTACCTCATGTTCGGCGAGGACCTGCGCCAGATCGAGCAGGTGCGGGCGCGTGCGCTGTCCATCGTCGCGGGCCGATCCGTCGCCGAGATCGCCGCCGTCGGCGAGGAGATCTGGGACGAGGTCCTGTCGCTGCGGATCTTCCCCGGCACCCAGGCCCTGCTCACCGAGCACCTCGACGCCGGGCACCAGGTGTGGATCATCACCGCCAGCCCGGTGGAGATCGGCGAGCTCATCGGCCGGCGACTGGGCGTCACCGGCGCGCTGGGCACGGTGGCGGAGCACGTCGACGGGTTCTACACCGGCCGGATGATCGGCGACATGCTGCACGGCCAGGCCAAGGCGCGCGCGGTGCGTGAGCTCGCGCGGCAGCAGGGCCTCGACCTGACGCTGTGCTACGCGTACGGCGACTCCACCAACGACGTCCCGATCCTGTCGAGCGTCGGCCACCCCGTGGCGATCAACCCGGACGGACGCCTGCGCCGGCACGCGCGCGCCGTCGGCTGGCCGGTGCGCGAGTTCCGCGGCCGGCGCCGTGTGGCGGCCCGCCGGTCGATGCACGCCGCGCGCCTCGCCGGGGTGGCCTGGGTGGTCGGGCTCGTGTGGCGGTCCGTGCGCCGCGCCCTGCGCGCCTAGGGCACGCCGTCCGTCAGAGCAGGGCCGCCGCGATCCCGCCGAGCACGCCGCCCAGCGTCGGGCCGACGACGGGTACCCACGCGTAGCCCCAGTCGCTGCCGCCCTTGCCCCGGATCGGCAGCAGCGCGTGCGCCAGCCGGGCGCCGAGGTCGCGCGCAGGGTTGATCGCCCAGCCCGTCGGGCCGCCCATCCCCAGGCCGACGCCCAGCACCACGAGCGCGGCGCCCAGCGGGCCCAGCGCGCTCGGTGTCTCGGCGAGCGAGAGCAGCACCAGCACGAGAAGGAACGTCGCCACGGTCTCGGTGAGCAGGTTGTGGGGCCAGGAGCGGATGCCGGGGCCGGTGGCGAAGATGCCGAGGGTCGGCGAGCGGCGCGGGGCCGCGCGGGTGGCGGCCTGGGCGCCCACGGCGGCGTCGAGGTGCTGGCGGTAGGCAGCCCAGGCCACGGCGCTGCCGAGGACGGCCCCCACCAGCTGACCAATGAGGTAGGCGCTGACGGCCCACGCGCTGACCGGCACTCCGGGTGCCAGCTCCTCGGCGCCCGAGGCGATCATCCCGAGCGTCACGGCCGGGTTGAGGTGCGCCCCGGACCGCGCTCCGACGACGACGCCGGCGAAGACGCCGAGGCTCCAGCCGACCGCACCCATGAGGTTCCCGCCGGCGCGGCCACCGGTGGCCGGCAGGGCGAGGTTGGCGCCCACACCCACGCCGAGCGCGAGGAGCACGCCCGTCCCGGCCAGCTCCGACAGGGCGATCTGGGTCCAGGTGAGCACCGGGTCAGTCTGCCCGACGCCGGGTCACCGGCAGAGCCGCACCATCGACCACGAGACGGGCGGCAGCTCGATGCGCACCCGGCTGCCCTCGACCGCCGCGGACGTGTTGGGCCGCGGGACGAGGGTGGTGTCGTCCTCGACGGAGGACCGCGCGTACGGGTCGTCGTGCGCGAGCGACACGGCCTCGACGAGGCGCACCCCGTCCAGCGCCCGGACGTCGATCTCGACCGGCACGGACTGCGTGAGCGATCGGTTGACGGCGAACACCGCGAGCGCGCCCGACGCGTCGTCGTACGTCGCGACCGCGTCGACCAGCGGGGTGTCGCCATGCTTGGCGGTGGGGTGGCTGGGGCTGTCGACCTCGACCCGGAGCACCTCGCCCACGGCATGGCGCGCCGTCAGCGCGAAGGGGTGGAACGTCGTCTGCTTCCACACCCGCCCGCCCGGCTCCGTCATGATCGGCGCGATGACGTTGACCAGCTGGGCCAGGCTCGCCGCGTGCACACGGTCGGAGTGCCGCAGCAGCGAGATGAGCAGGTTGCCCACCACGACGGCGTCCGCGACGGAGTAGTTGTCCTCGAGCAGCACCGGTGCGACGGGCCAGGAGTCGGTCGGCGGCTTCGACGCGGCACCGTCGAGGTACCAGACGTTCCACTCGTCGAACGAGATGTGGATCCGCTTGCTGTGCCGGCCGGCGGCCCGCACGGCGTCCGCCGTGGCGACGACGTCCTCGATGAAGTGGTCCATGTTGATGGCGGAGCCGAGGAAGGACGCCAGGTCGCCGTCCTCCTCCCAGTAGTAGGCGTGCGCGGAGATGAGGTCCACCTGCTCGTAGGCCTCCGTGAGCACCACGCGCTCCCACTCGCCGAACGTGGGCATCGCCGAGCTCGACGAGCCGCACGCGACGAGCTCGAGGTCCGGGTCCACCTGGCGCATCGCCCTGCCGGTCTCGGCCGCCAGGCGGCCGTACTCCTGCGGGGTCTTGTGGCCGGTCTGCCACGGGCCGTCCATCTCGTTGCCGAGGCACCACATGCGGATGCCGTGCGGCGCCTCGGTGCCGTGGGCCCGGCGAAGGTCCGACCACGCCGTCCCCGCCGCGATGTTGGAGTACTCGAGCAGGTCGAGCGCCTCGGTGACGCCCCGCGTGCCGAGGTTGACCGCCATCATCGGCTCGACGCCGGCCTTGGCCGCCCACCGCATGAACTCGTCCACGCCCACCGTGTTGGGCTCGGTGCTGTGCCACGCGAGGTCCAGCCGCGCCGGGCGCTGGTCCACCGGGCCGACGGCGTCCTCCCAGCGGTACCCGGAGACGAAGTTGCCGCCCGGGTAGCGCACCGTCGTGATACCCAGCTCGCGGACCAGCTCGATGACGTCGCCGCGGAACCCGTCGGCGTCGGCCGTCGGGTGACCCGGGTCGTGGATCCCGGTGTAGACGCAGCGGCCGAGGTGCTCGACGAAGGACCCGAAGGTCCGCCTGCGGACCGGCGCGACGCGGAAGCCGGGGTCGATGGTCAGGCGTGCGGTGGTCATCGGTTCTCCTGGTCGACCGCTGACCCCCGGATCGGGTGGCCTGCCGGCGTGTACATCGTTGTACACGAACGATGATGCACCCGAGGCGTCGCGGTCAAGTCGTCGACGGCGCGGTGGAGCCACGGGCGACGACGCGGTAGTCGGCGAACACCCGACGCGCCGCGCGGCGCGTGCCGTCGAGCTGGTCGACGAGCAGCTGGACGGCCGTCCGGGCGATCTGCTCGCGGCCCGGGTCGACCGTGCTGAGGCTGGGGTTGGCGTAGACGCCCTCGTCGATGTCGTCGAAGCCGATGACCGCGACGTCCTGCGGCACTCTCAGGCCGCGGACCTGGAGCTCATGCATCGCACCCAGCGCGAGGGCGTCGTTGAAGCCGAAGACGGCGTCCGGGAGCGCCCCGGCGTCGAGCAGCGCGGCCATCGCCCGTGCCCCGGCGGCCCGATGCCACGGGTCGGCCACCCCGAGCAGGGCGTCGTCCGTCGGGATGCCCGCAGCAGCCAGCGCCTGGCGGTAGCCGACCAGGCGCAGCCCAGCCGAGCCGACCTCCTCGCCGGGGTGCACGCCGATCGCCGCGATCCGGCGTCGGCCACGGTCCAGCAGGTGCTCGGTCGCCGCGCGCGCCGCCTCGACGTTCTGCATGGTGACGTGGTCCACGCCGTCGTGGAAGACGCGCTCGCCGAGCAGGACCATCGGCAGCTCGGTCTCGACCAGCGCCTCGTCGCCAGCGCCCAGGGCCACCGGGCTGAAGATCAAGCCGTCGGTCGTCCGGCGCCTCGCGCCGCCGACCGCCTCGATCTCGCGCGCCCGGTCCGCGCCGTGCAGCTCGATGAGGACGGTCAGCCCGTGGACCGCCGCGGCGGCGATGACGGCGTCCGCGAGCTCGGCGAAGTACGGGACGCTGAGCTCCGGCACGGCGAGGGCGATGACGCCCGTGCGACCGGTGCGCAGGTTCCGTGCCGAGACGTTGACCTGGTAGCCCAGCTCGTCGATGGCCGTCAGCACCCGCGCCCGGGTGGCAGCGGTGACGTGCCGGTAGCCGTTGACGACGTTGGAGACGGTCTTGATCGAGACGCCCGCGAGCCGGGCCACGTCGCGCATGGTGGCGGCCACACCCGATCCCTCTCGCTCGTCCTGGTGGCGACGCTACCGCCTGGCGCGGTGCACAGGCGCGAACCCATCGTCCCCGGACGCACCACAGGCCCGGCACTCGGCCGGGCCTGTCCTGTGCGCGGCTCGTGCCCGCGATCTCCGCGCGCGACGCGCGGAGCGGCTACTTCTTGTTGCGACGCTGGTGGCGCGTCTTGCGCAGCAGCTTGCGGTGCTTCTTCTTGGCCATGCGCTTGCGGCGCTTCTTGATGACGGAGCCCACGGGTCCTCGCAATGTGATCGGGTCGGCACGTCACCGGAGGACCGGCAGGCGTGCAGGGAAAGTCCGGGTGTCACTCTACCCGCTCGGCGGGCACCGCCGCGCCGTCGGGCGGATCGGTGGGTCAGCCGCTGCGGCGGGCCTCGTCCTCGTCCGTCCGGCGGTCGATGACGGCGGTCGCGAGGTAGGCGTCGAGCGCGTCCTGCGGCACCCGGTAGGAGCGGCCCACGCGCACGGCCGGCAGCTCGCCCGAGCGCGCCAGGCGGTACACGGTCATCTTCGACACGCGCATCGTCTCGGCCACCTCGGCGACCGTGAGGTACCGCACGCGAGGCCGCTCGGGACCACTGGACATGCCGCCTCGTTCCTGGCCACCGGCCGGGTGGGCTGCGCCACCTGCCCGGACATCACGAAGCGCGGCACGCGCCGCGCACCGCCAACCCTAGGCCCCCCTGGTGCGCAAGTGAAAGGGGTGAACAGAGTGAATCCCGCGACGTCGTGGCCACCCGCCCCGGAGCACTCCACCACCCGGTGGTCTGCGCCCTCGGGTCGCCGGGCGACCGAGCGATGCAGGGCACGGCACCGGGGTGGGGGTCAGTCGTAGAGAGGGTCGAGGTCGTGGTGGGGGAAGACGGCCTGGCGCGTGGCGAGGATGATGCGGTCGACGTCGTCGGCCGGGTCGTACCCCGCGCTCCACGGGCGCGGGGTGGGCAACGGGACGCCGTCGCCCATCACCAGCGGCAGGGGGAAGCCGAACACCGCGGCGGCCTCTGCGCGCCACGCCTCCGGCACCGCCGCGGACACCTCCACCGGTGCGTGCGCGGCGATGGCGAGCAGATGGGTCCAGATCCGCGGGACCACCTGCGCCACCGCGTAGCCCCCACCGCCCAGCGCGACCCAGCGCCCGCCGGCCACGTCGTGGGCCAGGCCGTGCACGATCTCCATCGCCCGGCGCTGCGCGTCCACGGAGACGGCGAGGTTGGCCAGCGGGTCGAGCCCGTGCGCGTCGCACCCGTGCTGGCTGACGATGAGCTGCGGGGCGAACGCGCGCACGAGCGGGTCGACGACGGCGCCGATCGCCCGGAGCCACGCGACGTCCCGCGTCCCCGACGGCAGGGCCACGTTGACGGCGGTCCCGCGCGCGTGCGGCCCGCCGACGTCGGTGGTGTGACCCGTGCCGGGGAAGAGCGTGTGCCCGCTCTCGTGGACCGAGACGGTCAGGACCCTCGGGTCGTCCCAGAACGCCGCCTCGACGCCGTCGCCGTGGTGGGCGTCGACGTCGACGTACGCGACCCGCTCGACGCCCTCGGCCAGCACGGCCCGGATCGCCACGACGGCGTCGTTGTAGACGCAGAAGCCCGACGCGTGGCCGGGCATCGCGTGGTGCATCCCGCCCGCGAGGTTGACCGCGTGCTCCACCTCACCGGCCCACACGGCTCGAGCCGCGGCGACCCCGCCGCCGACGACGCGCGCCGCGGCCTCGTGCATCCCGGGGAAGACGGGGTCGTCGTCGGTGCCGAGCCCACGGTCGAGGTCCAGCCGGCCGGTCGTGGAGGCGAGCCGCACGGCGGCGATGTAGTCGGCGTCGTGCGCGAGCGCGATGACCTCGTCCGGCGCCTCGTCCGCGCTGACCACCTGGACGCCTGGCAGGTCCAGCACGCCGAGCACCTCGGCGAGCCGGAACGTCATCTCGAGCCGCAGCGGCGCCATGGGGTGCTCGGGCCCGAAGTCGTACCCGAGCAGGGCCGGGGACCACACGACGCGGGTGGGCATGCCTCACCGTAACGGCTCGGCCCGCCCGGGCATGCGCGCAGCCCCCGCGGCCACGCGCACCGCGGACCTTGCCCCGATGGCCGGTAGCGTGGATACGGCCGGTACCCACCGGCGGCGCGACGGGAGGTGGTCGGTGCGGATCCCCGGGCCCCTGCTCCTGTGGCGCGAGGTGGTCGACCGAGCCGCCCGTCAGTCCCCCGCCCGGCTCGCGCTGTCCGTCTTCGCCGCCGTCATCGGGGTGTTCACCGCGCTGCTGCTCACCCCGCAGGCCACCGCGTCCGGCCGCCAGGCGCCCTTCGTCGACGCCCTGTTCACCGCGACGTCCGCGGTGTGCGTCACGGGTCTGACGACGGTCCCCACGGGCACCTACTGGTCGACCTTCGGCCAGGTGGTCATCCTCGTGGGCATCAAGGTGGGCGGGCTCGGCGTGATGACCCTCGCCTCGCTGCTCGGCCTCGCCGTCTCCCGCCGGATCGGCCTGACCCAGAAGATCCTCGCCGCCTCCGAGACCCGCTCGGCCCGCCTCGGCGAGGTCGGCTCGCTGCTGCGCGTCGTCATCATCACCGCCACGGCCCTCGAGGTGAGCATCGCCCTCGTGCTCTTCCCGCGCTTCCTCGTGCTCGGCGAGCCGCTGGGGGTGGCCGCATGGCACGGCGTCTTCTACGCCGTCTCCGCGTTCAACAACGCGGGCTTCGTGCCGACGGCCGAGGGTCTGGCGCCGTACACGTCCGACTGGTGGATCGGCGCCCCGATCGCCCTCGGCGTCTTCGTCGGCTCCCTCGGCTTCCCGGCGATCCTCACCATCGCCCGGCACCGCCGCAGGTTCCGCCGCTGGAGCCTGCACACCAAGCTCACGGTGGTGACCTCGGCCGCGCTCGCCGTCACCGGCACCGTGCTGGTCGGGGCGATCGAGTGGGGCAACCCGGCGACCTTCGGCCGGCTGGACGTGCCCGGCCGGCTGCTCGCCGCGGTGTTCGCCGGCGTGATGCCCCGCTCCGGGGGGTTCGCGACGATCGACGTCGGGCAGATGCACGAGTCGAGCTGGCTCATCACCGACGCCCTGATGTTCGTCGGCGGCGGCAGCGCCTCGACGGCTGGCGGCATCAAGGTCACGACCCTGGCCGTCATGCTCCTGGCGATCCTCGCCGAGGCCCGCGGCGACCGGGACGTCGAGGCGTTCGGCCGGCGGATACCGCGCGAGACGCTGCGCCTGGCCGTCGCGGTCGTCTTCATCGGCGCGACGACCGTGCTCGTGGCCAGCCTCCTGGTGCTGGAGATCACGGGCCTGCCCCTGGACGTCGTGCTCTTCGAGGTGCTCTCGGCCTTCGCTACGGTGGGCCTGAGCACCGGGATCACCCCCGACCTGCCCGACGAGGCCAAGTACGTCCTGTCCGCGCTGATGTTCGTCGGCCGGACCGGAACCATGACCGTCGCAGCCGCGCTCGCGCTGCGGGACCGGCGCCGGGTGATCCGGTACCCCGAGGAGAGGCCGATCATTGGTTGAGCAGCCCACGCCGCACGTCCGTCCGCCCGCCGGGACGAGCCGCCCGGCGTCGACGCCCGACAGCGGGGTGCTGGTCATCGGCCTGGGCCGGTTCGGCTCGTCGATCGCCCTGACCCTCGAGTCGCTGGGGCACGACGTGCTCGCCGTCGAGCGGGACCCCGCCCTCGTGCGCCACTACACCGGGCGCTTCCCGCTCGTCGAGGCCGACGTCGTCAACCCCGAGGCCCTGGTCCAGCTCAGCGCCGCCGACTTCCCCGTTGCCGTCGTGGGCGTGGGCACGTCGCTCGAGGCCTCGGTGCTCATCACAGGCAACCTCGTCGACCTCGGCACCCCGCAGATCTGGGCCAAGGCGACCTCGCCCGAGCACGCACGCATCCTCACCCGCATCGGGGCGCACCACGTGGTGCTGCCCGAGGCCGACGCGGGCAACCGGGTGGCCCACCTCGTCTCCGGCAAGCTGCTCGACTACATCGAGGTCGAGGACGGGTTCACCATCGTCAAGATGCGCCCGCCGCGCGAGACCGTCGGGTTCACCGTCGCCCAGTCCCAGGTGCGCAAGCGCTACGGCGTGACCGTCATCGGGGTGAAGTCGCCGGGCGAGCCGTTCGTGTACGCGACCGGCGAGACGCGCATCGCCGCCAACGACATCCTCGTCGTGTCCGGCCACGCCCAGCTCCTCGAGCGGTTCGCCGCCCGCCCCTGATCCGCCCGCCCCGGAGCGACCCGCCGCACGGCCCCGACGCCGACAGGGCCCGGTCCGCCGTGGCGGTCCGGGCCCTGTCGGGTGGGGTGGGGTGCGTCAGTGCGTACCGGCGCGCCGCTTGTTGTAGATGTCGAACGCCACGGCGAGCAGCAGGACCAGGCCCTTGACGACCTGCTTCACCGACTCGTCGAAGCCGAGCAGCTGCATGCCGTTGCTCATGACGGCCATGATCAGGCCGCCGATCATGGCGCCGGGGACCGTCCCGACACCACCCGTGGTCGAGGCGCCGCCGATGAAGCACGCTGCGATGGCGTCGAGCTCGAACATGTTGCCGGCCGCCGGCTGGGCGCCGTTGGACCGGGACGAGAACACGATGCCGGCGACCGAGGCGAGCACACCCATGTTGAGCATGACGCCGAAGTTCACCCACTTGACCTTCACGCCGGACAGCTCTGCGGCGGACTTGTTGCCACCGAGGGCGTAGACGTGCCGGCCGAACACCGTGCGCGTGGTGACCAGCGTGTAGGCCATGATCAGCACGGCCAGGATGATGAGCACGTTGGGCAGGCCACGGCTGGTGGCGAGCTGGTACGCGAACCACATCACCACGGCGCCGATGGCGAGGATCTTCAACGCGAACATCGGCACGGACTCGACCGCCTGCTGGTAGCCCTGACGGGCCGCGCGGGCACGCCACTGGCTGACCGCGTAGCCCACGATCGCCAGCGCGAACACCAGGAGCGTGAACAGGTCGTACCCCTGGCCGCCCAGCAGCCCGTTCTGGAAGCCCGCCGCGATCGTCGTGTACGGCTCACCGAACGGCGACAGCGAGATGTTGTCCAGGACGAGGAAGGTCAGGCCACGGAAGAGCAGCATGCCCGCCAGGGTGGTGATGAACGCCGGGATCCCGACGAACGCCACCCAGAAGCCCTGCCACGCACCGATGAGCGCACCCACCGCGAGACCGGCGATGACGCCCACGTACCAGGGCATGCCCTCGCGGATCACCAGCGTCGCCGACACCGCGCCGACGAGCGCCACCACCGAGCCGACCGACAGGTCGATGTGCCCCGCGATGATGACCATCACCATGCCGATGGCCAGGATGAGGATGTAGGAGTACTGCAGCACGAGGTTGGTCAGGTTGCGCGGGTCGAGCAGCAGCCCGTCCGTGATGACCGCGAACAGGGCGACGATCGCCACGAACGCGATGTAGATCCCGCTCTGGCGCAGGTTCCGGGTCAGGAGCTCCCGGAGGCTCGCGATGGCTGTCATTGCACCTGTTCCTTTTCCTTGGTCATGAGCTCCATGAGGTTCTCCTGCGTCGCCTCGGCGACCGGCAGCACACCCGTCATGCGCCCGAAGGCCAGGGTGTAGATCCGGTCGCAGGTGCCGAGCAGCTCAGGGAGCTCGGAGGAGATGACGACGACCGCCTTCCCGGCGGCCACCAGTCGGTTGATGATGGTGTAGATCTCGTACTTCGCCCCGACGTCGATGCCCCGGGTGGGCTCGTCGAGGATGAGGACGTCGGCGTCGGTGAAGATCCACTTCGACAGGACGACCTTCTGCTGGTTGCCGCCGGACAGCTTGCCGACGATGGCCGCGACGGACGGGGTCTTGATGTTCATGGACGCCCGGTACTCCTCGGCGACCTTGAGCTCCTCGTTGCCGTTGACCCAGCCCCGCTTGGACATCTTGTGCAGGCCGGCCGCCGAGATGTTGCGCTTCACGTCCTCGATGAGGTTGAGGCCGTACTTCTTGCGGTCCTCCGACACGTACGCCAGGCCGTGGGCGATCGCCTCGGACACCGAGCGGATGGTGATCTCGGTGCCGTTCTTGTAGACCCGGCCCTTGATGTCGCGCCCGTACGAGCGGCCGAACACGCTCATCGCGAGCTCGGTGCGTCCGGCGCCCATGAGGCCGGCGATCCCGACGACCTCGCCCGCACGCACCGTGAACGAGGCGTTCTCGACCACGACGCGGCCCACCTGGGTCGGGTGGTTGACGGACCAGTCCTCCACCCGGAGGACCTCCGCGCCGATCGCGGGGGTGCGCTCGGGGTAGCGGTGCTCGAGGTCGCGGCCGACCATGCCCTTGATGATCCGGTCCTGGGTGGAGGTCGGCAGGGACATGTCGATGGTCTCGATGGTGCGGCCGTCACGGATGATCGTGGTGCGGTCGGCGATCTCGGCGATCTCGTTGAGCTTGTGGGAGATCATGATCGACGTGATGCCCTGGCCCTTGAGGTGCCGCAGCAGGTCGAGCAGGTGCTCGGAGTCCTGGTCGTTCAGGGCCGCCGTCGGCTCGTCCAGGATGAGGAGCTTGACCTCCTTGGACAGCGCCTTGGCGATCTCGATGAGCTGCTGCTTGCCGACGCCGAGCGTGCCGACGGGCGTGACGGGCAGCTCGGTCAGCCCCACGCGGGCGAGCAGCTTGACCGCCTCGGCGTTGGTCTTGTTCCAGTCCACCAGCCCGCCGCGGCCCCGCTGCTCGTTGCCGAGGAAGATGTTCTCCGCGACCGACAGGTAGGGCACCAGCGCGAGCTCCTGGTGGATGATGACGATCCCCTTGGCCTCGGAGTCGTTGATCGACCCGATGCGCAGGTGCTCGCCCTCGAAGACGATGTCGCCCTCGTACGAGCCGTGGGGGTAGACGCCGGACAGGACCTTCATCAGGGTCGACTTGCCGGCGCCGTTCTCACCACAGATGGCGTGGATCTCGCCGCGCTCGACCTCGAGGGTGACGTCTTGCAGCGCCTTGACACCCGGGAAGGTCTTGGTGATGGAGCGCATCTCCAAGATGTTGTTCATGCGGCCTCTACCTCGCTCTGTTCGTCGGCCACGGATGTTCGTGCGGGTGCCGGCCCGGCGGTCGAGACCGCCGGGCCGGCACCGTGCGTGATCCTCAGATCACTCGGCGACGCCGGACGCGACCTCTTCGGCCGTCCAGTAGCCCGAGTCGACGAGCAGGGCCTGGATGTTGTCGGCGTAGACGATGTCCGACTCCAGCAGGTACGACGGGACGATCTTCACACCGTTGTCGTACGTCTCGGTGTCGTTGGCCTCCGGCTCCTCGCCGGCAAGGAACGCCTCGGCCGAGATGACGGCCTGGGCGGCGAGCTTGCGGGTGTCCTTGAAGATCGACGCGAACTGCACGCCGTCGGCGATGAGCTTGACCGAGGCGATCTCCGCGTCCTGGCCCGTGACGATGGGCAGGCCCTCGGCGATGGTGTCACCGGGGATGGCGGGGTCGTTCTGCAGCGCGGTGATGATGCCGCGGGAGATGCCGTCGTACGGCGAGAGCACGCCGGCCAGGACCGCGCCGCCCTGGTAGTTCGCCGTGAGGAGGTCCTCCATGCGCTTCTGCGCCGTCTCCTGCTGCCAGCGCAGCGTGGCGACGGAGTCGATGTCCATCTGACCCGAGGGCACGACGAGCGTGCCGTCGTCGATGAGCGGCTGGAGGATCGACATGGCGCCGTCGAAGAAGAAGAAGGCGTTGTTGTCGTCCAGCGAGCCCGCGAACAGCTCGATGTTGAACGGGCCGGCGGCGTCGCCCTCGGAGCCGTCGGCGTTGAGGACGCCCAGGCCGACGAGGAGCGAGGTGGCCTGCTGGACGCCGACCTGGAAGTTGTCGAACGTCACGTAGAAGTCGACGTTCTCCGAGTCCCGGATCAGCCGGTCGTACGCGATGACCGGGATGCCCTCGGCCGCGGCGGCCTCGAGCTGGCCGGAGATCGCCGTGCCGTCGATCGCCGCGATGATGAGCGCCTGGGCGCCCTTGGTGATCATCTGGTCGATCTGCTGCTGCTGGGTCGGGATGTCATCGTTGGCGAACTGCAGGTCGACCTCGAAGCCGGCCTCCTCCAGGCCCGCCTTGACGGCGTCGCCGTCGGCGATCCACCGCTCGGACGTCTGGGTCGGCATCGCGACGCCGATGAGGCCACCCTCGGTGGTCTCCTCGGTACCGCCGTCGGCGCCCTCGGTCTCCTCGGTCTCGCCGGCACCCGAGCCGCCACAGGCGGCGAGGGACAGGGCGAGGGTGAGGCCTGCTGCGACTGCAGCAAACTTCCTGGTGCTCATTTCTCCTCCTCGAGAACGTGCTCTTCGTGATGTGGGCGGTCTGGGCTCTCCGGACCGACCCGGGCTACCTGACCGTCTAGGGCGTGTCTCCCATAGATGTGGTGAGGCTCGCGGCAGTCTGTGCGGGTGACGTCGTCTTCTCGGTATCAGG
>NZ_DAORSQ010000032.1:0-26252 GCF_035443605.1 Actinotalea sp.
CCCCGAGACCGTCTCGACCGACTACGACACGTCGGACCGCCTCTACTTCGAGCCGCTGACCTTCGAGGACGTCCTCGAGGTCTACCAGGCCGAGCTCGCCGTCGGCCCGGTGGCCGGGATCATCGTCCAGCTCGGCGGGCAGACCCCGCTCGCGCTGGCCGACCGGCTCGAGGCCGCGGGCCTGCCCATCCTCGGCACGCCGCCCGCGGCGATCGACGCCGCGGAGGACCGCGGGATCTTCGGCCAGGTGCTCGCCCTGGCGGGGCTGCCCGCGCCCTCGTTCGGCACGGCGCGCACCCTGCCGGAGGCCACCGAGATCGCGCGGCGGATCGGCTACCCCGTCCTCGTGCGGCCGTCGTACGTGCTGGGCGGGCGCGGGATGGAGATCGTCTACTCGGACGGTCAGCTCGCCGAGTACGTCGAGCGCGCCCTCGCGGGTGCGCGGGACCTGCACGGCGCCGTGGGCGAGATCCCGCCGCTGCTCATCGACCGGTTCCTCGACGACGCGATCGAGCTCGACGTCGACGCGCTGTACGACGGCACCGAGCTGTACCTCGGCGGCGTCATGGAGCACATCGAGGAGGCCGGGATCCACTCCGGGGACTCGGCGTGCGTGCTGCCCCCGGTGACCGTCTCCGTGGCGGAGCTCGACCGGATCCGGGTCTCCACCGAGGCGATCGCCCGCGGCGTGGGGGTGCGCGGGCTGCTCAACGTGCAGTTCGCCCTGGTGTCCGACGTGCTCTACGTCCTGGAGGCCAACCCCCGGGCCAGCCGCACCGTGCCGTTCGTGTCCAAGGCCACCGGCGTGCCGCTGGCCAAGGCCGCGGCGCTCGTCATGACCGGGCACACCATCGCCGACCTGCGGGCCGCCGGGGTGCTGCCCGCGACGGGCGACGGCGGCACGCTGAGCCTGGACGCCCCGATCGCCGTCAAGGAGGCCGTGCTGCCGTTCCGGCGGTTCCGCACCACCGACGGGGTGGTCGTCGACACGGTGCTCGGCCCGGAGATGCGCTCGACCGGGGAGGTCATGGGCTTCGACGTCGACTTCCCGACGGCCTTCGCGAAGTCGCAGGCTGCGGCGTTCGGCGGGCTGCCGACCTCGGGCCGGGTGTTCATCTCCGTGGCGGACCGCGACAAGCGCGCGATCACCTTCCCGGTCAAGCGGCTCACGGAGCTCGGCTTCGAGATCCTCGCCACGCAGGGCACCGCAGCGGTGCTGCGGCGCAACGGGATCGCCTCGACCGTGGTGCGCAAGCACTCGTCCGGCCGGGGGCCGGCGGGGGAGCCGACCATCGTCGACCTCATCATCGCCGGCGAGGTCGACATGGTCGTCAACACCCCCTCGGGGCAGGGCGCGAGGGCGGACGGCTACGAGATCCGCACGGCCACCGTCTCGGCAGACAAGGCGATCGTCACGACGGTCCAGCAGCTCGCGGCGGCGGTCCAGGGGATCGAGTCCCTGCGGCAGGGCCCGTTCCGGGTCCGCAGCCTGCAGGACCACGTGCTGGAGCTGCGGACGGCGTGCGTGCCGGCCGTGGCGGCGGCCGGGACGGGCGAGTGAGCGGGGGAGCCGTGCGACCGTTCGGGGCACGCCTGGTGGACGCCATGGACGACCTCGGCCCGCTGTGCGTGGGGATCGACCCGCACCCCGGGCTGCTGGCGGCCTGGGGCCTCGCGGACGGCCCGGCCGGCCTGCGCGAGTTCTCCTTGCGCGTCGTCGACGCCGTCGCCGGCCGGGTGGCGGCGCTCAAGCCGCAGTCGGCCTTCTTCGAGCGGCACGGCTCCGCCGGCGTCGCCGTGCTCGAGGAGGTGCTCGCCGCGGCGCTCGGCAGCGGCACCCAGGTGATCCTCGACGCCAAGCGCGGGGACATCGGCTCGACGATGGCCGGCTACGCCGACGCCTACCTGCGCGACGGCTCACCGCTGGCTGCCGACGCGCTCACCGTCAGCCCGTACCTCGGCGCGGGCTCGCTGGCCCCGGCCGTCGACGCCGCGCTGGCCACCGGCCGCGGGCTCTTCGTGCTGTGCCTCACGTCCAACCCCGAGGGGGCCGCCGTGCAGCACGCGCTGGGCGCGACGCCGGACGGGCCGCGCAGCGTGGCCGCTGCCGTCGCGGCGTACGCCGCAGGGCTCAACGCGGCCGAGCTCGATCGCACGGGGCTCGGCCCGGTGGACGCCGTCGTCTCAGGGAGCGGGCAGTCAGGCCGGGTGGACGGCGCTGCGCTCGGCTCCGTCGGGCTCGTCGTCGGCGCCACGGTCGGCGACGCCGTGCAGCGCCTGGGGATCGACCTGGCGGGGGTCCGCGGGCCGCTCCTGGCACCGGGGGTGGGTGCCCAGGGTGGTGGCGCCGCGGAGCTGCGAGCGGTCTTCGGCGCGGCAAGGGGGGCCGTTCTGGCGTCCTCCTCCCGCGGCGTCCTCGCGGCCGGGCCGGGGGTCGAGGACCTGCGGTCCGCCGCGGCCGCCGCGACCGCCGAGGCCGTTGCGGCACTGCGCTGACCTGCCCGGGAGCCACTCGCCCCGGCGCCACCGAGCGCGCTGATCGTGCGCTCGCGTTGCCGAGGACCCGGCGACCTCGCTAGGTTCGTGACGTCCGTCTCCCCGACCGTCTCCGCGAAGAAGGTGACCCCGCGTGGCCCTACCCCCGCTGACTCCCGAACAGCGCGCCGCTGCCCTCGAGAAGGCCGCTGCGGCTCGTCAGGTCCGGGCCGAGGTGAAGAACCGGCTCAAGTACTCGCAGGGCTCGGTCGCCGAGGTCATCGAGCAGTCCAAGACCGACGAGATGATCGGCAAGCTCAAGGTCTCTGCCCTGCTCGAGTCCCTGCCCGGGGTCGGCAAGATCAAGGCCCGCGCGATCATGGCCGAGATCGGCATCTCGGAGACGCGGCGGCTGCGGGGCCTCGGCCCGCACCAGGCGCAGGCCCTCGTCGAACGCTTCGGCTGAGAGTTGTCCGTCCCGCACCGCGTCACCCCGGGCGCCCCGCGCCTGACCGTCCTCGCCGGGCCGACCGCCGTCGGCAAGGGCACCGTCTCGGCCGACGTCCGCGCGCGCTACCCCGAGGTCTGGCTGTCCGTCTCCGCCACCACGCGCGCTCCGCGGCCCGGCGAGGTCGACGGCGTGCACTACCACTTCGTCGACGGACCCACCTTCGACCGGATGGCCGCCGACGGCGAGCTGCTCGAGTGGGCCGTCGTGCACGGCCGCAACCGCTACGGCACGCCGCGTCAGCCCGTGCTGGACGCCCTCGCCGCCGGGGTGCCTGCCCTGCTGGAGATCGACCTCGCCGGCGCCCGCCAGGTGCGCCAGGCCATGCCGGACGCGCGCTTCGTCTTCCTCGCCCCGCCCTCATGGGAGGAGCTCGAGCGGCGCCTCGTCGGACGCGGCACCGAGGACGCAGCCGAGCGCGCCCGCAGGCTCGAGACGGCCCGCGTCGAGCTCGCGGCCGAGCCGGAGTTCGACCACGTCGTCGTCAACGACGACGTGCACCGCGCCACGGACGAGCTCGTCGAGGTGATGGGACTGCCGAGGCGGTAGACTGGGCAGGTTGCCCGCGCCTGTCCTGGGCGCACGTCCGGCCGCCGAGCCGCTGGACCACTCACCTTCGACAGCACGGAGCGCCCACATGTCCGGAACCGTCGCCGCCCCCGAGGGCATCACCGACCCGCCGATCGACGAGCTGCTCGCCGCCGCCGACTCCAAGTACGCCCTCGTCATCTACTCCGCCCAGCGCGCCCGCCAGATCAACGCCTACTACTCCCAGCTCAACGAGGGGCTGCTCGAGTACGTCGGCCCGCTCGTGGAGGCGCGGCACCAGGAGAAGGCGCTGTCCATCGCCATGCGCGAGATCAACGCCGGCCTGCTGACCATCACGCCGACCGAGGGCTGAGACCCCGGCCGTGCGCATCCTGCTCGGCGTCAGCGCAGGGATCGCCGCCTACAAGGCTGCGCTCCTGCTGCGGCTGCTCACCGAGGCCGGGCACGACGTGCGCGTCGTGCCCACCCGCGCGTCCCTGGAGTTCGTGGGGCGCGCGACGTGGGAGGCGCTCTCGGGCAACCCCGTGACCACCGAGGTGTTCGACGACGTCCCCGCCGTCGAGCACGTGACGCTCGGCAAGCGTGCCGACCTGGTGATCGTCGCCCCGGCGACGGCCGACCTGCTCGCCCGGGCCGCGGCGGGGCGCTGCGACGACCTGCTCACCGCAGCGCTGCTCACCGTGCGGTGCCCGGTGCTGCTCGCCCCGGCGATGCACACCGAGATGTGGCAGCACCCCGCGACCGTGGCCAACGTCGCGACCCTGCGGGCGCGCGGCGTGCACGTCCTGGACCCGGACTCGGGGCGCCTCACGGGTGCGGACACGGGCCCGGGGCGCCTGCCCGAGCCCGCGACGATCGCCGCGGCCGCACTGGCGCTCGTCGGCGCGACGCTGGCCGGCGGGACACTGCCCGCCGCGGGCGCCGCAGACCCTGCCGCGCGGGACCTCGCCGGCCGCCACGTCGTCGTCTCGGCCGGGGGTACGCGCGAGCCGCTCGACCCCGTGCGCTTCCTCGGCAACCGATCGACGGGGCGGCAGGGCGTCGCCCTGGCCCGTGCCGCGCGGGATCGTGGTGCGGACGTGACGCTCGTCGCCGCCAACCTCGAGGTGGGCGCACCGGACGGCGTCGAGGTCGTCACGGTCGAGACCACCGCAGAGCTCCGCACCGCCGTGCGCGACGCGGCGCGTGACGCGGACGTCGTGGTCATGGCCGCCGCCGTCGCGGACTTCCGCCCGGCGCGGGTGGCCGGCGGCAAGATCAAGAAGACCGGCGGCGCCCCGGCTCCCCTCGAGCTGACGCTCAACCCCGACGTGCTCGCCGAGCTGGCGGGGGATCGGCTGCGGGCCGGGCAGGTGGTGGTGGGCTTCGCCGCCGAGACCGGGACCGACGCGGAGGTGCTCGACGACGGACGGGCCAAGGCCCGACGCAAGGGCGCCGACCTGCTGGTCCTCAACCGGGTCGGGGCCGGGGTGGGCTTCGCCGTCGAGGACAACGCCGTCACGCTGCTGGATGCCGGCGGCGACGTCGTCGGCCGCGCCGCGGGTACGAAGGACGCCGTCGCGCACGCCGTGTGGGATGCCGTCCTCGGTCGTCTGGAACCCCTGCGGGGTTGACCGCGCACGGGGCCGCCGACCGCTCGGAGGGGACCCGGGCACGCCCTGGTCGCGTCGGCGACTCCCGCTAGGCTGGCCGCCATGAGCGATGCACAGCGGCTGTTCACCTCCGAGTCGGTCACCGAGGGTCACCCGGACAAGGTCTGCGACCAGATCTCCGACGGCATCCTCGACGCGATGCTCGCGCAGGACCCGACGGCCCGCGTCGCCGTCGAGACGATGGTCACCACCGGCCTCGTGCACGTCGCCGGAGAGGTCTCCACCGAGGCGTACGTGGAGATCCCGCAGGTGGTCCGCGACACCCTCAGCCGGATCGGCTACACCTCCTCGACGATCGGGTTCGACGCGCGCTCGTGCGGCGTGTCGGTGTCGATCGGCCAGCAGTCCCCGGACATCGCCGCCGGCGTGGACAAGTCCTACGAGGCGCGGAACGACGCCTCGGACCTGGATCCGCTCGACGCGCAGGGCGCGGGCGACCAGGGCCTCATGTTCGGCTACGCGTGCGACGACACCGCCTCGCTCATGCCGCTGCCCATCTGGCTGGCGCACCGCCTCGCCGAGCGTCTCGCGAACGTCCGCAAGGAGGGCACGCTCGACTACCTGCGCCCGGACGGCAAGACCCAGGTCACCATCGGCTACGACGGCGACCGTCCGGTCCGGCTCGACACCGTCGTGCTGTCGACGCAGCACGACCCGGGCATCTCGCTGGAGTCGCGGCTCGCCCCCGAGGTCGCCGAGCACGTGGTGCTGCCCGTGCTCGAGGAGCTCGAGCTCGACACGGTGGGCATGCGGATGCTCATCAACCCGACCGGTGTCTTCGTCATCGGCGGACCGCAGGGCGACGCCGGCCTGACCGGCCGCAAGATCATCGTCGACACCTACGGCGGGATGGCGCGGCACGGCGGCGGGGCGTTCTCGGGCAAGGACCCGTCGAAGGTGGACCGGTCGGCCGCGTACGCCATGCGGTGGGTCGCCAAGAACGTCGTCGCGGCGGGCCTCGCGCGCCGCTGCGAGGTGCAGGTCGCCTACGCGATCGGCGCGGCGCACCCCGTCGGGCTGTACGTCGAGACCTTCGGCACCGAGACGGTGCCGCTCGACCGGCTGACGGCCGCGATCCGTGAGGTCTTCGACCTGCGTCCCGCCGCGATCGTGCGTGACCTGGACCTGCTGCGCCCGATCTACTCCCGGACGGCCGCCTACGGCCACTTCGGTCGCGAGCTGGCCGACTTCACGTGGGAGCGCACCGACCGCGTGCTGGACCTGCACTCCGCCCTGGGCTGAGGGCGCCCGGCGCCGGGCACGCCCGCCCGGGACGCCGCTGTGGACGGACGGTCCGGTGACGGCGGTGCGTGGTGGGATCGGTACGACGGCGACGACGGATGGTGAGCGGGTGGACGGTGGCGAGCAGCTCGCCCTGAGCGGCCTGCCAGCACCCCGCAGGCGGCGCGCGCCCGCGTCCGTGCCGATCGCCGAGCACCTGCCCGTGGCCGAGGTGGTCGTCGAGCGGTCCCAGCCGCACCTCGACCGGGTGTTCGAGTACGCCGTGCCCGCGGCCCTCGCCGAGGTAGCGCGGCCCGGCGTCCGGGTCCGCGTGCGCTTCGGCGGCCAGGACCTCGACGGCTACCTCGTGGCGCGGCACGCGACCCCGACGCACGGCGGGACGCTGGCCCCGCTGCGGCGCGTGGTCTCGCCGGAGCGCGTCCTCGATGACGACGTGCTGGCCCTCGCCCGCGCCGTCGCGGCGCGGTACGCGGGCAGCCTCGCGGACGTGCTGCGCCTCGCGGTCCCGCCACGGCACGCGCGGGTCGAGGCCGAGCAGTGGGTGGCGCCGGAGGGGCTGCCGGGGCCGGTCGCGGGCGCTGCGTCCTCGGAGCCCGAGGTGGATCCGACCAAGGCCGATCCGTGGTCCGGCTACCCGGGTGGCGCGGCCTTCCTGCGCCGCGTGAGCGACGGCCAGGCCCCGCGTGCGGTCTGGCAGGCGCTGCCGGGGCCCGCGGGTCAGCAGTGGGCCGACGCCGTCGCCGCGGCCGTGCGTGCGGCGCGGACCGGTGGCCGGGGAGCGCTCGTCGTCGTGCCGTCCGCCGCGCAGGTGGTCGAGGTCGAGCGCGCGCTGACCGGAGCGGGGGTGCCCGCCTGGGCGCCGGGCGCCGTGGGCGGGTGGGTGCGCCTCGTCGCCGACGCGGGGCCGGCCGGGCGGTACCGGGCGTTCCTCGCGGCGTCCCGCGGGCTGGCCGACGTCGTGGTGGGGACACGGGCGGCGGCGTTCGCACCCGTGCGGCGCCTCGGGCTGGTGGTCTGCTGGGACGAGGCGGACCACCTGCACACCGAGCCGAGGGCGCCGTACCCGCACGCCCGCGAGACGCTCGCGCTGCGGTCCGAGGCGCAGGGTGCCGCGCTGCTCGTGGGCGGGTTCGTCCGGTCGGCGGCCGTGCAGCGCTGGGTCCAGACGGGCTGGGCGCACCCGCTCGTCACGGGGCGCGAGACCGTCCGGGCCCGGACCCCGAGGGTGACCGCGCTGACCTCCGTCGAGCTCGCGCGCGAGGGCGCGGCCGGCGCGGCACGGCTGCCCGGCGCGGCCTGGCGGGCACTGCACGACGGGTTGGCGCGCGGTCCCGTGCTCGTCCAGGTGCCGCGCGCCGGCTACCTCCCGGCGGTGGCCTGCCGGCGGTGCCGCGCGACGGCCCGTTGCCCCTCCTGCAGCGGCCCGCTGCACGTTCCCCGTGCGACCGGGGGGCCGCAGTGCCGGTGGTGCGGCCGGCTGGCGACCGACTGGCGGTGCCCGG
Source organism: Actinotalea sp. (assembly GCF_035443605.1). Classification (NCBI taxonomy): domain Bacteria; kingdom Bacillati; phylum Actinomycetota; class Actinomycetes; order Micrococcales; family Cellulomonadaceae; genus Actinotalea; species Actinotalea sp. The sequence goes on from NZ_DAORSQ010000032.1 coordinate 7,929, forward strand.
AGTGCTCGGACACCGGTCTGCGGTCGGTCCGGGTGGGCTCGGAGCGGACGGCGGAGGAGCTGGGCCGGGCGTTCCCCGGCGCCCGGCTGGTGGTCTCCGGGGCGGCGGGCGGTGTCGTCGACCGGGTCGGTGCCGCCGCGGCCCTCGTGGTGGCGACGCCCGGCGCAGAGCCACGCGCCGACGGCGGGTATGCCGCGGCGGTGCTGCTCGACGCCGCGACCGTCACCGCGCGGCCGGGGCTCGACACCGCGGAGCAGGCGCTCAAGACGTGGTTGGGGGCGGCGGCACTGGTGCGCCCCGTCGGTGAGGGCGGCGTCGTGCTGCTCGTGGGCGACGGTGCGCCGGTGCCGACGCAGGCGCTGGTGCGCTGGGACCCGGCGGGCCTTGCCGAGCGCGAGCTCGCCGAACGGGCCGAGCTCGGACTGCCACCGGCCGTGCACCTCGTGGCCGTGGACGGCCCGCGCGAGGCGGTCGAGGCCGTCGTGGCGGGACTCGGCGGGCTGACGACCGTGCTCGGGCCCATCCCGATCGACGACGCCGCCGCGCGGCCGCAGGGCGCGGAGCAGGGTGTGCTCGAGCCCGAGACGCGCCGACCCGTCCGGGCGCTGCTGCGCACCCCCTGGGCGTCGTCTGCCGCGCTGGTCGCCGACCTGGCAGCGGTGCTGGCCACCCGCAGCGCGCGCCGCGAGACACCCGTCCGGGTCCAGGTCGAACCCCTCGACATCATCTGACCGCCACCGCCACCGCCCGGGGCGGGACCGGTCGGGCCGCCAGCCTAGGATCGTCGGATGCGTCTGCTGTTCGCGGGGACCCCCGAGGTCGCCCTCCCGACCCTCGAGGCCCTGCTCACCTCACGCCACGAGGTGGTCGCGGTGCTCACCCGGCCGGACGCCCCCGCCGGGCGGGGGCGGCGGCTCGTCGCGAGCCCGGTGCGGACGCGGGCCGAGGACGCCGGCCTGCCCGTCCTGACGCCCACCACGCTGCGTGATCCCGAGGTCCAGGCCCGGATCGCCGCGCTCGACGTCGCCTGCGCGCCGGTCGTGGCCTACGGCGGTCTGGTGCCGCCCGCGCTGCTGACCGTGCCCACCCACGGCTGGCTCAACCTGCACTTCTCCCTGCTGCCGGCCTGGCGCGGGGCGGCACCGGTCCAGCACGCCCTGCTGCACGGTGACGAGGTGACCGGCGCCACGACGTTCCGCCTCGACGAGGGCCTGGACACCGGTCCGGTGTACGGCACGCTGACGGAGACGGTGCGCACGCGCGACACCGCCGGCGACCTGCTCGGGCGACTCTCCGTCGCCGGGGCCGCGCTGCTCGTCGCGACGCTCGACGCGCTGGAGGACGGCACCCTGCGCGGCATCGCCCAGACGGACGACGGCGTGAGCCTCGCCCCGCGACTCTCGGTCGAGGACGGTCGCGTGCGGTGGGACCACCCCGCGCTGGCCGTGGACCGGCGCGTGCGGGCCTGCACCCCGTCGCCCGGCGGCTGGACGACGCTCCCCGACGGGACGCGGCTCAAGCTGGGCGCGGTGCGGCTGCGGCCCGACGTCGTCGACCTGTACCCGGGCGAGCTCGCCGTGGGGCGCACGGAGGTGCTGGTCGGCACGGGTTCCCACGCCGTGCTGCTCGAGCGGGTCGCCCCGGCGGGTCGCTCCTGGATGGCCGCCACCGACTGGGCGCGCGGCGCCAGGCTCGCCGAGGGTGCCGTGCTGGGCGCGACGACCACGACGGAGGGTGCCAGATGAGCGACGAGCGGCGCGACGACCGCACGGACGACCGACGCGACGCGCGCGGCCGGCAGCGCGGCCCGGCTCGGGCCCAGGCGCAGGGCCACCGCACCGTCCAGGCCCCCGGCGAGCGCCGCAGCAGCGGCGACCCCGCCCGCACCGCGGCGTTCGACGTGCTGCGCGAGGTCGCCGACTCGGCCGCCTACGCGAACCTCGCGCTGCCACCGCTGCTGCGCCACCGCGGCATCACGGGGCGCGACGCGGCGTTCGCCACCGAGCTCGCCTACGGCACGCTGCGCCTGCGCGGACGGTACGACGCGGTCATCGCCCTGGCGGCACGGCGGCCCGTTGCCGAGCTCGACCCGCCGCTGCTCGACGTGCTGCGCCTCGGGGTCCACCAGGTGCTCGGGATGCGCGTCCCGGCGCACGCCGCCGTCTCCGAGACGGTCGCGCTGGCCAGGGCACGCGTCGGCGCCGGGCCCGCCCAGCTCGTCAACGCCGTGCTGCGCCGCGTCACCGAGGCGGACCTGGACACGTGGCTCGCGCGGATCGCCGAGGCGGCACCGGACGACATCGAGCGGCTCGCCGTGACGCAGAGCCACCCGGCATGGATCGTCCGGGCGATGCGCCAGGCGCTCGTCGCCGACGGTCGCGCACCCGAGGAGCTCGCGGCGCTGCTCGAGGCGGACAACGACGCGCCCGCCGTGACCCTCGTGGCCCGCCCCGGCCTGGCCGACCGCGCGGCTGTCCTGCGCGCCAACCGGGGCTCGACGCCCGGGCGCTGGACGCCCACCGCGGTGATCCTGCAGGGCGGCGACCCGGGTGCTGTGCCGGGCCTGCGCGAGGGCGCCGTGGCGGTGCAGGACGAGGGGAGCCAGCTCGTCGCCCTGGCGCTGGCCGCCGTTCCCGTGACCCCGCTGCCCGCGGCAGACGGCGGCCCGCCCGAGCGGGAGACGTGGCTCGACCTGTGCGCCGGCCCCGGCGGCAAGACGGGGCTGCTCGGCGCCGTCGCGGCGGGCCGTGGGGCGCACGTCGTCGCCAACGAGCTCGCACCGCACCGTGCGCTCCTGGTCGAGCGCGCGGTCGTCGGCCTGCCCGACGGTGTGGTCCAGGTGCGCTGCGCCGACGGGCGCACGGTCGGCACGGACGAGCCCGGTCGCTACGACCGGGTGCTCGTCGACGCGCCGTGCACGGGCCTCGGCGCGCTGCGCCGACGGCCGGAGTCGCGCTGGCGGCGGGTGGCGGCGGACCTCGGCCCGCTGGGCGACACCCAGCGAGCCCTGCTCACGGCGGCGCTCGACGCCACGCGCCCCGGCGGGGTGGTGGCGTACGTCACGTGCTCGCCGCACCCCGCCGAGACCGAGCTCGTCGTCAAGGACGTGCTCAAGCGGCGCGACGACGTCGTACGGCTGGACGCGCGGGAGGCCGTGCGCTCGGTCGCCGGCGACATCGAGCTCGGCCCCGGGCCGGGCGTGCAGCTGTGGCCGCACGTGCACGGGACCGACGCCATGCATCTGACGCTGCTCCGCCGCACCTGAGCCCCCTGCGGCCCCGAGCGGCCGACCTGGGCCAGACTGTCCCCATGGCCGTGCGCATCAGCCCCAGCATCCTGTCAGCCGACTTCGCCAACCTCGAGGCAGAGCTCGGCCGGATCTCGACGGCCGACTGGGCGCACGTCGACGTGATGGACAACCACTTCGTGCCCAACCTCACGATCGGCCTGCCCGTCGTCGAGCGGCTGGTCCAGGTCTCGCCCGTGCCGGTGGACGTGCACCTCATGATCGAGCAGCCGGACCGGTGGGCGCCCGCGTTCGCCGAGGCCGGGGCCGCGTCGGTGACGTTCCACGCCGAGGCGGTCCAGGCCCCCGTGCGGCTCGCCCGCGAGCTGCGGCGCCTCGGAGCGCGCGCCGGCGTCGCCCTGCGGCCCGCGACCCCCTTCGAGCCCTACGTCGACCTGCTCGCCGAGGTCGACATGGTGCTCGTCATGACCGTGGAGCCCGGGTTCGGCGGGCAGCCCTTCCTCGACGGGACGCTGGCCAAGATCCGCAGGGTGCGCGCGGCGGTCGGCGCGGCCGGGTTGGACGTGTGGGTGCAGGTCGACGGCGGGATCTCGGCCCAGACCATCGAGCGGGCCGCCGATGCCGGCGCCGACACCTTCGTCGCGGGGTCGGCGGTCTACGGCGCGCAGGACGCGGCGGGCCGGATCGCCGAGCTGCGCGCCCTCGCCGCCGCAGCGCACCGCCACGTGTGACACCCCGCCCGCACCGCGCGGCCCGTCGGCACCCGGACGACACCGACCACACCGGGACCTCCGACCGTCCCGCGCCCCGGGTCGCTGTGCCACACTGGCGCCGAACACACAACGTGCTCCGGGGTCGGTGAAAATCCGAGCCGGCGGTGACAGTCCGCGACCCGGTCCACGGCTCGGCCTCGGCCGGGTCAGGACCGGTTGACCTGGTGGAACTCCAGGACCGACGGTGAAAGTCCGGATGGGAGGAACACGTGGCGTCCGTGGTCGGTCCGTGAGGGCCGTGCGCGGGCGTTGTGGCGCACCCTCGCGCCCCACCCCGGAGCCCTGAGCTCGGGAGGTGGCGTGGCGCAGGTCCTGCAGGCAGAGCGCGCTGCCATGGCGCGCGCCCTCGAGCTGGCCACCCGTGGTCCCCGGCACGGACCCAACCCCCGCGTGGGCTGCGTGCTGCTGGCCCCCGACGGCGCGACGATCGGCGAGGGCTGGCACGCGGGAGCCGGGACGCCCCACGCCGAGGTCAGAGCGATCGCCGACGCCCGTGCGGCCGGCCACGACACCGCTGGAGCGACCGCAGTCGTGACGCTCGAGCCGTGCGCGCACACGGGCCGCACGGGGCCGTGCACCCGGGCGCTGCTCACGGCCGGGGTGACCCGCGTGGTGCACGCCGTCGCCGACCCCGACCCGCTGGCGGCGGGTGGCGGGCAGGTGCTCGTCGACGCGGGCGTCGACGTGGTCTCCGGCCTCGCGCGCGAGGAGGGCGAGGCCGTGCTGGGGCCCTGGCTGACAGCCGTGCGGCGCGGCCGCCCCGTCGTCACGCTCAAGATCGCCGCGACCCTCGACGGCCGGGTCGCCGCAGCCGACGGCACGAGCCGGTGGATCACGTCCCCGGCCGCGCGCGAGCACGCCCACCGGGTCCGCGCGACGGTCGACGCGATCGTCGTCGGCACCGGGACCGCGCTGGCGGACGACCCCGCGCTGACCGCCCGCACCGCCGAGGGCGACCTCGCGGCGCACCAGCCGCTGCGCGTCGTCGTCGGGCACCGCGCCGTGCCGGCGCGCGCACGGCTGCGCGGCCCCGGCGGCGAGCTCGTCGCGCTCGACACCCACGACCCGAGCGTCGTGCTGGCGGACCTCGCCCGGCGCGACGTGCGGCACGCCGTCGTCGAGGGCGGCCCCGTGCTGGCGGCGGCGTTCCTCGCGGCCGGGGTGGTCGACGAGCTGCACGTCTACCTCGCCCCCGTGCTGCTGGGCGCGGGGCGGTCGGCGGTGGCCGACCTCGGCATCACCACGTTGGGCGACGCGCTGCGCTGGCGCACCGTCGCCCTGGAGCAGGTCGGTCCCGACGTGCTCGTCATCGCCCGTCGGCTGGAGGCCTGATGTTCACCGGGATCGTCGAGGAGATCGGCACCGTGGTCGCCGTCGAGCGAGGGACCGGCGACGCACGCATCGTCGTGGCCGCAACGGTCGCGGACGGCGTGCGCCTGGGCGACTCCATCGCCGTCGACGGCGTGTGCCTCACCGTCACGGTGCAGGAGCACGGCCGGTTCACGGCCGACGTCATGCCCGAGACGCTCGCCCGCACGACGCTGGGCGAGCGCGCGGCGGGGGACCGGGTGAACGTCGAACGCGCGGTCCGGGCCGACGGCCGGCTCGACGGGCACCTCGTCCAGGGGCACGTCGACGGCGTGGGGACGCTGCTCAGCAGGTCGCCCGGCGCGCGCTGGGACGACCTCGTCGTGGGATGCCCGCCCGCGCTCGCGCGGTACGTCGCCGAGAAGGGCTCGATCTGCGTCGGCGGCGTGTCGCTGACCGTGACCTCGGTGGGGCCCGACCGGTTCGGCGTCTCGCTCATCCCCACCACGCTCGCCGCGACCACCCTGGGCGGGCTCGCGCCCGGCGACCGGGTCAACCTCGAGGTGGACGTCATCGCCAAGTACGTCGAGCGGCTGCTCGGCGCGCACCTGCCGGCACCGGACGAGCAGGCCACCGACGCGCCGGTCCCGCCGCGCGACCACGAGGAAGGCCAGGCATGAACGCGATCGCCCTCGGCACCGTCGAGCAGGCGCTGGACGCCCTGCGCGCCGGGCTGCCCGTGCTCGTCGTCGACTCCCCGGACCGGGAGAACGAGGCCGATGTCGTCCTCGCGGCGCAGACCGCCACGGCCGAGTGGGTGGCATGGACCATCCGGCACTCCTCGGGGTACCTGTGCGCGCCGATGCCGGCCGACCGCGCCGACGCCCTCGACCTGCCGCTCATGGTGCCGATGAGCCAGGACCCCCGCCGCACGGCCTACACGGTGACCGTGGACGCGACCGACGGCGTCAGCACGGGCATCTCGGCCGCCGACCGCGCGCGGACGCTGCGCGTGCTCGCGGACCCGCGGTCCGGACCGGGGGACGTCATCCGACCGGGTCACGTGCTGCCGCTGCGCGCCGTCCCCGGCGGTGTGCTGCACCGCGCCGGTCACACGGAGGCCGCCGTGGACCTGTGCCGGCTCGCCGGGCTCGACCCCGTCGCGGGGATCGCCGAGCTGGTGCACGACGACGGCACGATGATGCGTCTTCCCGCCACCGCAGCGCTGGGCGCCGAGGCGGGCCTGGTGCTGCTGACCATCGAGGACCTCGTCGCATGGCGGCGCGCGCACGACGACCTGCCCACGGACGCCCCCACCCCGCTGGCGCCGTGGGTCGAGCCCACGGGGGCTGCGGAGCTGCCCACGCGGCACGGGGTGTTCACCGTGCACGGCTTCCGCGACCTGCGGACGGGCGCAGCCCACGTCGCCCTCGCGGCCGCCGGCACCGAGCCGGCCGACGTCCCCCTGGTCCGGGTGCACTCCGAGTGCCTCACCGGCGACGCGCTGGGCTCGCTGCGCTGCGACTGCGGCCCCCAGCTCCATGCGGCGCAGGCGCGGGTGGCCGTCGAGGGCGGCGCGGTCGTCTACCTCACGGGTCACGAGGGCCGGGGGATCGGGCTGCTCGCGAAGATCGACGCGTACGCGCTGCAGGACACCGGCCGGGACACGGTCCAGGCCAACCTCGACCTGGGGCTGCCCGCCGACCGTCGCGAGTACGGCGCGGCCGCGGCGATCCTGCACCAGCTGGGCCTGGACCGGGTGCGGCTGCTCACCAACAACCCGGCCAAGGTGGCCGGGATGACCGCGCACGGGATCGACGTCGTCGAGGTGCTGCCGCTCCAGGTGGGCCGCACCCCGCACAACGCCGCGTACCTGCGCACCAAGGCGGCCTCGATGGGCCACCTGCTGACGGATCTGGAGGAGGACCGATGAGCGGAGCCGGGGCACCCACCCTGACGCTGGACGGACGGGGCCTGCGGGTGGCCGTCGTCGCCGCGAGCTGGCACACGGTCGTCATGGACGGCCTGCTGGCCGGTGCGCGCCGCGCCCTGGCCGAGGCCGGTCTGGGGGAGTCCGACGTCGTCGTCGTGCGCGTCCCGGGCTCGTTCGAGCTCCCGGTCGCGGCCGCGCGGCTCGCCCCGACGGTCGACGCCGTCGTCGCGCTGGGCGTCGTCATCCGTGGCGGCACACCGCACTTCGACTACGTGTGCTCGGCGGCGACCACCGGGCTGACCGACGTCGCCGTCCGGACGGGCGTCCCGGTGGGCTTCGGGCTGCTGACCTGCGACGACGAGGCGCAGGCGCTCGACAGGGCCGGGCTGCCTGGCTCGCACGAGGACAAGGGGGCGGAGGCTGCGCAGGCGGCCGTCGCCACCGTGCTGGCCCTGCGCGACGTGCCAGGGGTGCCAGGGGTGACCCGGGTGACCGGGGTGACCGCGTGATCGACTGGCTGTTCGACGCCCAGGTGACGATCGCCGGGCACCCCATCCTGTGGCGCGAGATCATCGGCAACCTCTTCGGTCTGGCCTCCGCCGTGGGGGGGATGCGCCGCAAGATCTGGGCCTGGCCGGTGGGCGTGGTCGGCAACGTGCTGCTCTTCACGGTGTTCCTCGGCGTCGCCTTCGACACGCCGCAGGCCAAGGACCTCTACGGGCAGGCGGCACGGCAGGTCTTCTTCATCGTGCTCGCCGTCTACGGCTGGGTGCGGTGGCGGGCGGCGGCGCGCTCCGGGGACGGCGACGGCCCCGCCGTGGTGCCCCGATGGGCGACGACCACGGAACGTCTGCAGCTGCTCACGGCAGCCGTCGTCGGCACGCTCGTCTTCGCCTGGGTGTTCACCGCGCTGGGCTCGTGGGGGCCGTGGGCGGATGCGTGGATCTTCACGGGCAGCCTGCTCGCGACCTACGGGATGGCCCGGGGCTGGACAGAGTTCTGGCTCATCTGGCTCGCGGTGGACGCCGTGGGGGTGCCGCTGCTGCTCCAGGCCGGGTACTACCCGTCCGCCGTGCTGTACCTCGTCTACGGCGGCGTCGTCGTCTACGGGTTCACGGTGTGGCTGCGGGCACAGCGTGCCGAGGTGGGCGCCGGGCCAGGCGCGGCCGGACGCGGCGTGGACGGCCCCGCGGGGCGCCCGGCCGCTCCCGTAGGCTCTGCGTCGTGAAGACGTTCGACTCCCTGTTCGCCGAGCTGGCCGAGAAGGCCAGCACCCGTCCGGCCGGCTCGGGCACCGTCGCCGAGCTCGACGCCGGCGTCCACGCGATCGGCAAGAAGGTCGTCGAGGAGGCAGCCGAGGTGTGGATGGCCGCCGAGCACGAGGGCGACGTCCGCACCGCGGAGGAGATCTCCCAGCTGCTCTACCACCTGCAGGTCCTCATGCTCGCCCGCGGGCTGACGCTCGAGGACGTCTACACCCACCTGTGACGGGCCCGGGCGCCGCGACCAGCGCGGTCAGCCCCGAGCCGTCCCGACCGTCGAGGACCACCCGTGCTGCGCATCGCCGTCCCCAACAAGGGCTCGCTGTCCGAGCCAGCCTCCGCCATGCTCCGCGAGGCGGGCTACCGCCAGCGCCGTGACCCGCGCGAGCTCGTCCTCGTGGACCCCGAGCACGACATCGAGTTCTTCTTCCTGCGCCCGCGCGACATCGCCGTGTACGTCGGCTCGGGCACCGTCGACGCCGGGATCACGGGCCGCGACCTGCTGCTGGACTCCGGGGCGGATGCCGTCGAGCACATGCCGTTGGGCTTCGGCGGGTCCACCTTCCGGTTCGCGGCGCCGGCCGCATCGGTGCGCTCGCTCGACGAGGTCGCCGGCCGCCGCGTCGCGACGTCCTACCCGGTGCTCGTCGACGGCTACCTGCGCGACCGCGGGATCGAGTCGACCGTCGTGCGGCTGGACGGCGCCGTCGAGTCGGCCGTCCAGCTGGGCGTCGCCGAGGTCGTGGCGGACGTCGTGTCCACCGGGACCACGCTCCGCGGCGCCGGGCTCGAGGTGTTCGGCGAGCCCATCCTGCGCTCCGAGGCCGTGCTCATCCGGCCACGCTCCCAGGCCGAGGTCCCCGCGGGTGTCGAGGTGCTCGCCCGCCGGCTGCAGGGCGTCATCGTCGCCCAGCAGTACGTCCTCATGGACTACGACGTGCCGCTGGACCACGTCGACGCCGCCGTCGCGATCACGCCGGGCCTCGAGTCGCCGACCGTCTCCCCGCTGCACAACCGCGAGTGGGCGGCGGTGCGTGCGATGGTGCGCCGCGAGCAGACCAACCAGGTCATGGACGCGCTCTACGAGGTCGGCGCGCGCGCGATCCTGGTGACGTCCATCCACGCCTGCCGGCTCTGAGCCGTGCCCCGCAGCGCGCGGACGTCGCCGTGAACGACGACCTGCACGGGGTCTTCCGGCCGCGCGCCGCCCGGGTGGTCTCGCTCGTGCTCGCGGGGGCCGTCCTCGTGCTCATGGTCGCCATCGCCGTGCTGCTGCCCTGGGGCTCGATCGGCGGTGGTTCCGTGCTCGACCGGCTGGGCATCGTCGGGTTCGGCGTGCTCGTCGCATGGTTCCTGTCCCGGCAGGCCTCGGTGCGGGCCGTCCCGGACGAGCGCGGGCTGGTGGTGCGCAACCTCCTGCTCACGCGCCGCGTGGAGTGGACGGAGATCGTCTCGGTGCGGTTCGGCCAGGGCCGACCCTGGGTGCAGCTCGACCTCGCCGACGGCGACACGATCGCGGTCATGGGCATCCAGCGCGCCGACGGCGACCGCGCGACGGCGGAGTCCCGCCGCCTGGCCACCCTGGTCGCCCTGCACTCGGCGACCCCCCGCGACGACTGACGGCCTCAGCCTGCATGATCAGAGCGGTTCTCCGCGGTTCTCGGTCGTCACACGACCGAGAACCGCGGAGAACCGCTGTCGAACGGCGGGAGGGACGGGGCCGGGGTCAGCAGAGGCCGGCGGCGTGCACGCCCGCCGCGGCCGCGGCGAGGAAGGCCTCCGGGTCTGCGTCGAGTCCTCGGCCCATCGTCGTCAGGCGCACCGGCGACGTGGTCAGCGCAGCGAGCAGGGGAAGGCCGGCGGCCACCTCGACGAGACGGTGCCCGCCCGGCGCGCACAGCGCGCGCGCCTGCTCGTGGACCTTGGCCAGGAACGCGGCCCGGCCGGGGTAGATCTCGGCGGGCTCGCCGTCGCTCGCCGCAGAGGCACCGGGCCCGGCCTCGGTGGGCGCGGTCGGGGCACCGGGGGCGTCCGTCGGGTCGGCGACCGGGACGACGAGGTCGGCCGGGACGAGTGCCACCCGGCCGTAGGCCGTGGTCGAGTGGTGCGACACGCCACGGTGGCGATCGCGCGGGTCCGCGCCGGACACCCGCAGCGATGCGACCGGCCGCCCGCCCAGCGTGCCGACAGCGTTGAGCGCCTCGCCTGCCGCGACGCCGGAGAACCCCCACCGCGTCCCGGTCCCCAGGTTGCCCGGACCCTGCGCGACGACGACGAGGTCCGCACCCACGACGAGCCGCGCCGCGAGCAGGCCGCTGTGCACCGTCACGGCCTCGAGGTCCCCGCCGAACGCCTGGCCGACCGTGATGCAGGCCTCGAGCCAGCCCGCGGCCCGCAGCCCGGCCACGGTCCGCGAGAACCACGCGGGCAGCGCGCCGCCGTCGGTCATGACGTAGACCGCGCGCGGTGCCGGACGGCCCGCAGCGGACGCCGCGGCCCGCGCACCGGCGAGCACCGCGGGCAGTGCCGAGTGCAGGTCCGCGACGACGACGGGCATCCCCGCGAGGTCGTCGGCGTCGCGCAGCGTGGCGTGGTGCTCGGACTCCTGCTCGTCGACGCCCAGCACCATCGCCTGCAGCGGCGTGTAGCGGGCCTTGACGAGGTGGCCAGGGCCGGCCGGCGGATCGGCGGGCAGGGCGTCCGGCAGGGCGACGACGAGCGCGTAGCCCCCCGTGCCCAACCCGCGCACCTGGGCCGAGACGTTGAGCAGCACCCGCGCACCGGGCACCGGGAGGCCGACCAGCTCGGGGTGGGCCAGGGCCCGCAGCTCGGTGCCGTCCTCGAGCCGGACGGTCAGCTCGATGCTGCCCGGCCAGCTCGGGCCGAGCGACACCACGGTCCCCGCGCGCCAGGTGATCACCGCAGCACGCTACCGCCGCTAGCGTGGGGTGCGATGCCCGATGCCCTGCCCCCAGCCGAGCGGCTGCTCAACCTCGTCATCGCCCTGGTCAACACCACCGGCCGGATGACCAAGGAGCAGATCCGCCGCTCCGTCGCGGGCTACGACACCGCAGGCAGCGTCGAGGCCTTCGAGCGGATGTTCGAGCGCGACAAGGACACGCTGCGCGACCTCGGCGTCCCCGTGGTCACCGTCTCGTCCGCGGCGCACGGCGACGACCAGGGCTACCGCGTCGACCAGGACGCCTACGCCCTGCCCCCCATGGAGCTCAGCGCCGCCCAGCTCGGCGTGCTCGCGCTGGCCGCGGAGTTCTGGCAGGACCAGTCCCTGCGCACCGATGCCGCGCGCGCGCTGACGAAGCTGCGCGTCGTGGGCGCCACGCCGTCCCAGACGGACGCCGTCGTCGGTCTCGCCCCGCGGATCCACCCCGCCGGACCGGCGCTCGCCCCGCTGCTCGACGCCGCTCACGCGCGCCAGGTCGTCGTGTTCACCTACCGTGCCGCGAGCACGGGCGAGGTGCTCGAGCGCACGGTCGAGCCGTGGCGCCTCATCGCCAGCCGCGGCGGCTGGTACCTCGTGGGCCGCGACCAGGGCCGCGACGCGCCCCGGGTGTTCCGCCTCAGCCGGATCGTGGGCATGGTGCGACCCGTGGGACCGCCGGCGGCGTTCACGCTGCCCGCTGACGCCGACCCGCGAGCCCTGCTCGTGTCGGCCCAGCACGCCGAGGCCCGCACGGCGTGGCTGGCCGTCGCACCCGACCGGGCCGGCGCCCTGCGCGCCCGCGCCGTCGCACCGGACGCGGTCCCGGGCGGCGCACCTGCCGACGCCGGCGCACCCGCTGGCATGGACCTGCTGGCCGTGCCGTACACCCGGCACAGCGATCTCGCCGACGAGGTGACCGCCTACACGGACGCCGTCGTCGTGCTCGGACCGCCCGCGCTACGTGCCGCCGTGGTCAGGCGCCTCGCCGCGGCCGTGGCGATGGGTCGGCGGCTGGGAGGCTCCGATGGCTGAGCGCACCCCCGAGCGGCTGGTCCGGCTGCTGGGCTTGGTCGCGTTCCTCGACCGGCACCCCGGGGTCCCCGTGGAGGACGTCGCGGCGCACTTCGCGGTGAGCCCCACCCAGGTGCTGCGCGACGTCGACACGCTGTGGATGTCCGGGACCCCCGGCTACTGGCCGGACGACCTCATCGACTTCGACGCGGCGTCCCTGGACTCCGGCGTGCTGCGCCTGACCCAGTCGCGCGGCATGTCCCGGGCGCTGCGGCTCGGCACGCGCGAGGCCGTCGCGCTGGTCGCGGCGCTCCGGGCGCTCGACGAGTCCGTCGGGCCGGCCCTGGAGCCGGCCGAGCGGGAGGTGCTCGCGAGCACCCTGCAGGTGCTGACGACGGCAACCGGTGAGGCGGCCGCGACGGTGGACGTCCACCTGGCCGTGGACGCAGCGCCCGCCGTCGTCGCGGCAGCCCGCACCGCGCTGCGCGACGGCCGGCGGCTGCGCCTGCGTTACGTCGACGCGGCCGACGCCGTGAGCGTGCGCGAGGTCGACCCGTGGCAGCTGCTCACAGGGGACGAGCACTCCTACCTGCAGGCCTGGTGCCACGCCGCGGGCGGCGAGCGGCTGTTCCGGCTGGACCGCGTGCTCGACGCGGAGGTCCTCGCCACGGCCGCCACGACCGTCGCCGACCACGCACCTGCGACGTTCCGCGCGCTCGACGAGCACGACGAGGTGGTCCTGGACCTCGACGGCCGCGCACGGTGGGTCGCCGAGCAGCTGCCGGTCGAGGAGATCACGGAGCTGGACGACGGCGGCTTCCGGGTCGTCCTGCGCGTCTCGACGCCCGCCTGGTTGCGGCACCTCCTGCTGCGCCTCGCGGCGGACGTGCGCGCGGTCGACCCGGTGCTCGCCGCGGTCGAGGCCGGCGAGGCGGCGCGGCACGCCCTCGAGGCCTACCCCGAGGCGGCTCCGGCGGCCGGGCCCGGCCCGGGCGAGGGATAACCTGGCCCGATGCTCTGGTTCACGGTGTGGGCGGTCCTGGTCGTGGGGACGCTCGTGGGCGCGTTCTTCCTGCTGCGCCACGTGTACCGCTCGGGCAAGGCGCTGCTCGTCGAGCTGGGGCGCGCCTCGGAGGTGCTCACGCGCCTGGGCGAGCAGATCGAGGCGCTCACCGAGGCGGCAGAGCAGCGCGACCCGCCGCGGCCGGTGGACCTCACGGACCCCGAGCCGGCCCGGATGCGCCGCGCCGAGGGTGCCGTGGCCGCGCAGCGCCGCCGAGCCGCCCGGCTCGACCGCCGTGCGGCGACCTACCGCCGCTGGCGTGCGCTGACCCACTGACGGCCACCCCGGATGCGCCCGTCCTGACCTGCACGGCCTCGCCCGGTGTCCGTCCGCGCGAGGGCTACGATGACGCTCTGTCGATCGGAAGGACGTCATGCGCAACCTCGGCGGCTGGGAATGGGTCATCATCCTGCTGGTGGTGCTGCTGCTCTTCGGCGCCCGCCGGCTGCCCGACCTGGCGCGCAGCGTCGGCAAGTCCGCGCGGATCTTCCGCTCCGAGGTCAAGGACCTGGGCACGCCGGACGCACCGCCCGCCGGCCCGGCGAGCACCCCCACCGAGACCCGGACCGACGACGACGGTGAGCGCAGCCGCCCCTGAGGCGGCCCGCGCGGGGCGTGGCGCACGTCGCAGCCCGGACGGGCGGATGCCGCTGCGCGAGCACCTGCGCGAGCTGCGCACCCGGCTGCTGCTGGCCGCCGGCGGGCTCGCCGTCGGCGCCGTCGTCGGATGGTTCGCCTACCCCTGGCTCTTCACCGCGCTCCAGGCCCCCGTCGTCGCGCTGGCGGAGGCCCAGGGCGCCGACATCGCGCTCAACTTCGGCGGCGTCGCCACACCCCTCGACCTGCAGATCAAGATCGCCCTGTTCGCGGGGGCGATCGTCACCAGCCCGTGGTGGATCTACCAGCTCTGGGCCTTCATCACTCCCGGGCTGACGCGTCGCGAACGGTGGTACGCCATCGGGTTCGTCGCCGCCGCCGTGCCGCTCTTCCTGCTCGGCGCGGCACTCGCGTGGTGGGTGATGCCCAAGACGGTCGGGCTGCTCGCCGGCCTGACGCCCGACGACGCCGTGAACTACATCGACGCGCAGGCCTACCTCGGTTTCGTCATGCGCATGGTCCTGGCGTTCGGTGCGGCCTTCCTGCTGCCCGTGGTCATGGTGGGCCTGAATCTCGCGGGGCTGGTCCGCGCCAGCACGCTGGCGAGCGGGTGGCGGTGGGCCGTGCTGCTCGCGTGCGTCTTCGGCGCGATCGCCACGCCCACGGCCGACGCCATCTCGATGTTCGCCCTGGCCGTGCCGATCTGCCTGCTGTACGGGGTGGCCGTCGGCGTCTGCGCCCTGGTGGACCGGCGCCGGGACCGTGCCGCCGGCCTGGTCGACGCGGTCGACGGGGACGTGTGATGGGCGGCGCACGGATCGGCGTCGTCATCAACCCGACAGCGGGCCACGGGCGCGGCCAGGCACGGGGCCAGCACCTGCTGGAGGCCTTCGCCGGGCGCGGGCACACCGTCGTCGACCTGTCCGCCGGGGACGTGGCTGGCGCCGTGCAGCACGCCCGCCAGGCCGTCGTCGACGGGCTCGACGCGCTCGTGGTGGTCGGCGGGGACGGGATGGCGCACCTCGGCGCCAACATCGTTGGCGGCACCGATCTGCCGCTGGGGATCGTCGCGGCGGGCAGCGGCAACGACATCGCGCGCGCGATGGGCCTGCCGAGGCACGACGTCGCCGCGTCGGTGCGCACCATCGAGGCGGGCCTGGACAGCGGCGGGCGCGTGGTCGACGCCGTGCGCGTGGGCCCGCCGGACTACTCCAGCCACGAGTGGTTCCTCGGCGTGCTCTCGTGCGGGCTCGACGCCGCCGTGAACGAGCGCGCCAACGGCCTGGTGTGGCCGCGCGGCCCCGGCCGGTACGTGCGGGCCCTGGCCACCGAGGTGCGGCGCTTCCGGCCGTACGGCTACCGCATCACCATCGACGGCGAGGTCTGGGAGTCGCCCGGCACGCTCGTCGCGGTGGCCAACGTGCGCTCGTTCGGCGGCGGCCTCAACATCGCGCCCGACGCACGGATGGACGACGGCCTGCTCGACGTCGTCATCGCCGGCCCGCTGAGCCGCACGGGCGTCGTGGGGCTCTTCCCGCGGCTGTACCCGGGCACGCACGTCCGCCACCCGGCGTGCTCGGTGGTCCGCGCTCGTTCCGTGCTCCTCGAGCCGAGCCACGTCGGCCCCACACCTCCCGTCGCGTTCGCCGACGGGGAGCGGCTGGGCCCGCTGCCGCTGCTCGCCGAGGTCGCACCTGGCGCCGTCCGGCTGCTCGCCTGAGACGACCCTAGGCTGGGCCCATGTCCACCCCGGCCGAGCGGTACGCCGCGTCCCGGCTCCGCCAGAAGGCCGACCGCGGAGAGCTCGCGACCTTCTCCGCACCCCTGGGCTTCGTGCTCGACCCGTTCCAGGTCGAGGCGTGCGCCGCGCTCGAGGCGGGCAGCGGCGTGCTCGTCGCCGCCCCCACCGGTGCCGGCAAGACCGTGGTCGGGGAGTTCGCCGTCCACCTGGCCCTCGCCCAGGGTCGCAAGGCGTTCTACACCACCCCGATCAAGGCCCTGAGCAACCAGAAGTACGGCGACCTCGTGCGGCGGTACGGCGCCGACAGCGTCGGGCTGCTCACGGGGGACACCACGGTCAACGGCGAGGCGCCCGTGGTGGTGATGACCACCGAGGTGCTGCGCAACATGCTCTACTCGGGCTCGCGGACGCTCGACGGGCTCGGCTACGTCGTCATGGACGAGGTGCACTACCTCGCCGACCGGTTCCGCGGTCCGGTGTGGGAGGAGGTCATCCTGCACCTGGCACCCGACGTCCGCGTGGTCTCGCTGTCCGCGACCGTCTCCAACGCCGAGGAGTTCGGCGACTGGCTGACCATGGTGCGTGGCGACACCGCCGTGGTGGTGAGCGAGATCCGGCCCGTGCCGCTGTGGCAGCACGTGCTGGCGGACGGCACGCTGCACGACCTCTACGCCCGCGCGGTCGACGGCCCCGCTGCGGAGGGTCCCTCGATCAACCCCGAGCTCCTGCAGACCCTGCGCCGGCTCGGTGGCCCGGGCAGCTGGCGCACGCACGGCGACGCCGGCGGCGGCGGTCGGGGGCGGGGCCGGGGCAGCGGTCACCACGCCGGCCGCCAGCAGCCCGCCGCGGCACAGCACGGTCGCGGCCAGCTGCACGCGGGCGCCCGCCGGGGCACGCCGCGGGTCGCGGTCGTCGACCTGCTCGACCAGGCCGACCTGCTGCCGGCCATCTTCTTCGTCTTCTCCCGCGCCGGCTGCGAGGCGGCCGTCCAGCAGTGCCTGCGCTCCGGGCTGCGCCTCACGACGTCCGAGCAGGCGGCGACGATCCGGCGCGTGGTCGAGGACCGCTGCGCGAGCCTGCCGGCCCAGGACCTCGAGGTCCTGGGGTTCTCGGCGTGGAGCCTCGGTCTCGAGCGTGGGATCGCTGCCCACCACGCCGGGATGCTGCCCCTGTTCAAGGAGACCGTCGAGGAGCTCTTCTCACGGGGGCTGGTCCGGGTGGTCTTCGCCACCGAGACCCTGGCCCTGGGGATCAACATGCCGGCGCGCAGCGTCGTCCTGGACACCCTGAGCAAGTGGGACGGCTCGGCGCACGTCGACCTCACCGCGGGGGAGTACACGCAGCTGACGGGGCGGGCGGGGCGCCGCGGGATCGACGTCGAGGGGCACGCGGTCGTCGTCGACCACGGCGGGCTGGACCCCGCCGCGCTCGGCGGGCTCGCGTCGCGGCGCACGTACCCGCTGCGGTCGAGCTTCCGCCCGACGTACAACATGGCCGTCAACCTCGTCGCGCAGGTCGGCCGGGACCGTGCGCGCGAGGTGCTCGAGACGAGCTTCGCCCAGTTCCAGGCCGACCGTGGCGTGGTGGGCCTCGCCCGGCAGGCACAGCGCCACGCGGAGGCGCTCGACGGCTACCGCTCGGCGATGCGCTGCCACCTCGGCGACTTCGGCGAGTACGCCGCCCTGCGCCGGGCGCTGACGGACCGCGAGCAGGACGTGCGCCGCTCGGGCGTGCGGGACCGCCAGGCCGCCGTGGCGGCAGCCGCCACCGCGCTGCGGGTCGGTGACGTCGTCGAGATCTCCCACGGGCGCCGCGCGGGCCACGCCGTCGTGCTCGACCCCGGCGACGACCGGCTCGGCGGACCGCACCCGACGGTGCTCACCGGCGACAAGCAGGTCCGCACGCTCACGGCCGCCGACCTGGCGCGCGGCGTGCGCACCGTCGCACGGGTCCGCGTCCCGCCCCGGTTCGCGCCGCGCGACCCGCGGGCGAGGTCGGACCTGGCCTCGGCCATGCGCAGCGCGCTGGCGGACCCGGCGCGCCGGGTCGAGCACCCCGTGCCGGTGGAGCGCACGGCCGCAGCCGACGACGAGCGCGTGGCCGAGCTGCGCCGTCGGCTGCGCCGGCACGCGTGCCACGCCTGCCCCGACCGCGAGGAGCACGCCCGCTGGGCCGAGCGGTACCACCGGCTCTCCCGCGAGCACGACGCGCTGCTGGGCCGGATCGAGGGCCGCACCAGCTCGATCGCACGGGTGTTCGACACGGTGTGCGAGGTCCTCGCCACGACGGGTCACCTCACGGTGGTCGCGGGGGAGGAGGGCACCCCTGGCCGGACGAGGGTCACCGCGGCGGGCCAGACGCTGCGCCGCCTGTACGCCGAGTCCGACCTGCTCGTCGAGCCCGTGACGCCAGCCCATTCGTGGAACGCCAATACCGGCGTCGTCAATG
>NZ_DAORSQ010000033.1:0-26124 GCF_035443605.1 Actinotalea sp.
ATCTGCCGCCGGATGCGCTCCACCCAGCCGGCGACCACCTCCGGCTCGTTGAGCGTGCGCTCCGCCGTCATCTTCGGGTCGCCGATGAGGCCCGTGGCCCCGCCGACCAGCGCGAGCGGCCGGTGACCGGCGTCCTGGAGACGCCGCACGGTGAGGATCTGGACGAGGTTGCCGATGTGCAGGCTCGGCGCCGTCGGGTCGAACCCGCAGTAGAGGGTCACCGGGCCGGCGTCCAGCGCCTCGCGCAGGGCACCCTCCTCCGTGGTCCTGGCCACCAGGCCACGCCACGCCAGCTCGTCCAGGATGTGCACGCCCTGCTCCTTCGTCCCGCGGTCGAGCCCCTAGTCTGCCGTGCCCGACGGTGGCCGCGGTGCGGTGGTCCGGCGGGCGGGCGCCGGGCGGTAGGCGGAGACCGTCGGCTCGTCCGCCAGCCAGAGGCGCCACGGGAAGCGGTCGGCGCGGCCGCCCGGCCCCGTGACGCCGACCCGCGGGCCCGAGCGGTGCGTCGGAGCGGTGCCCGCACCGTCGCGCACGACGTCGTGATCCGACACGATGCCGCGCGTCCAGTCGACGCCACCGTGGGGCTCCGCCAGCGCGAGCCGCACCCGGCCGGCCGGGTCGAGCAGGTCGAGGCCGTCCCAGCCCGGCTCGATGCCGAGGGCGACGGCCAGGCGCGCCGGGCCGCGCGCGAGGTCCCTCGGCCCGCGCGTCACACCCTCGGCCGAACGGCGCGCCGCGGCGATCTCGGCACCCTGCACCACCTCGCCGGCCCGCAGCAGCACGGCGGCCGGCGTGCCGGCAGGGCCGACGACGACGTTGACGCAGCGGTGCAGGCCGAGGTGCCGGTAGACGTACAGGTGCCCGGGCGGGCCGAACATCGACGCGTTGCGGGCGGTCCGGCCCCGGTAGGCGTGCGAGCCCGGGTCCTCCGCTCCCCCGTACGCCTCCACCTCGGTGAGCCGCACGGTGACTGTTCCGTCCGCTCGCACCGTGGTCAGCCGCGCCCCGAGCAGCGAGCGCGCCATCTCGAGCACGGGGCCGTCGAGGCTGCCGCGGTCGAGGCTGCTCCCGTCGGTCACGGCAGCGGGACGGTGCCGTCCAGGACCAGGTCGGCGCGCTCCCGGGTGCGCTCGCGGGCGAAGTGCACCGCCTCCAGGTCCATCCAGCGCAGCCAGTGGTCGCGCAGGGCGTCGCCGTCGCGCGCCAGGCCCCGCGCGAGCCGCACGTCGGGCGGCGCGTCCACCAGGACGACGAGGCTCGCCCGCCCCGCCAGCGCCAGCGGTGCGCTGCCGCAGCCCTCGACCACGAGCACGGGCGGGACCGGCAGGTCGTGCCACTCGGCGAACGCGCCGGCCACCCAGTCGTAGCGCTGGTAGCGACCGGTACGGCCGGCCGCGAGGGGCGCGAGCACCTGGGCCTCGAGCCGGTCCCACACCCGGTCGAGGCCGGACCAGCCCTCGTACAGGTCGTCCAGGTGCAGCACGGCGGCGCCCAGGTGCTCGGCCAGCCGAGCCGCGAGCGTGCTCTTGCCGGCGCCGGCCGGCCCGTCCACGCAGACCAGGCGGACCGTGCCGAGCCGAGCGGGTGCGCTGCGCACCCGTTCGACCAGCACGTCCAGCGTCGTCATGTCAGCCTCGCGCCCACGCGCGCAGCACAGCGGACCGCTCGCGTGCGGCGACCAGCTGCTCGGCGACCCGCGCGGGAGCCGTGCCACCCACCGCGGACCGCGAGGCGAGCGAGCCCTCGACGGACAGCACGGCGCGCACGGCGGGCGTCAGGTGCTCCGAGACCGCCGCAAGATCGTCGTCGGACAGCTCCCACAGCTCGATCCCCCGCCCCTCGCACGCACGCACGCACGCCCCGGCGACCTCGTGGGCCACCCGGAAGGGCACGCCCTGCCGGACGAGCCACTCGGCGATGTCCGTGGCCAGAGAGAAGCCCTGGGGCGCCAGCTCCGCCATCCGCGCCGTGTCGAAGCGCATCGTGGCGATCATCCCGGCGACCGCCGGCAGCAGCACCGTGAGCGTGTCGACCTGGTCGAAGACCGGCTCCTTGTCCTCCTGCAGGTCCCGGTTGTACGCCAGGGGCAGGCCCTTGAGCGTCGCCAGCAGCCCCGTGAGGTCACCGATCATCCGGCCGGCCTTGCCGCGGGTCAGCTCCGCGACGTCCGGGTTCTTCTTCTGCGGCATGATGCTCGACCCGGTCGAGTACGCGTCGTCCAGGCGGACGAAGCCGAACTCCTTGGTCGCCCAGAGCACGACCTCCTCGGCCATGCGGGACAGGTCGACGCCCGTCATCGCGGCGACGAACGCGAACTCGGCCACGACGTCGCGCGAGGCCGTCCCGTCGATGGAGTTCTCCACGGGGCCGTCGAAGCCGAGGTCTGCGGCGACCGCGGCCGGGTCCAGCCCCAGCGACGAGCCGGCCAGGGCGCCCGAGCCGTACGGCGAGCGCGCTGCCCGGCGGTCCCAGTCGGTCCAGCGGTCGACGTCCCGCAGCAGCGGCCACGCGTGCGCCAGCAGGTGGTGCGCCAGCAGCACCGGCTGCGCGTGCTGCAGGTGGGTGCGGCCGGGCATGGGTGCGTCCCCCGCCGCCGCGGCCTGCACGACGAGCGCGTCGACGACGTCGAGCACCAGCCCCGCCAGCACCCGGGTCTCCTCGCGCAGGTACATCCGCACGAGCGTGGCGATCTGGTCGTTGCGGGAGCGGCCCGCGCGCAGGCGTCCGCCCAGGTCGGCACCCGCGCGCTCGATGAGCCCGCGCTCGAGGGCCGTGTGCACGTCCTCGTCGGCGGGCAGCGGACCGAACGCCCCGCTGACCACGTCCGCGTCGAGGGCGTCGAGCGCGTCGAGCATCCCGGCCAGCGCGGCGTCGTCGAGCAGCCCGGCGGCGTGCAGCACCCGGGCGTGGGCGCGCGAGCCGGCGAGGTCGTGCCGGGCCAGGCGCCAGTCGAAGTGCGTCGAGCGGGACAGCTCGGCCAGCGCGTCCGCGGGCCCGCCGCTGAACCGGCCGCCCCACAGGGCGCCGGACGTTGGGGTGGTCATGTCAGTCCGTCCCGACATCCATCGCGGCGCTCTCCAGCGCCGCCTCCTCGTCGCCGACCACCGACGGGTTGTCCGTGATGACGTCGGCACCACCGGCGGGCAGCTCGCCGAACAGCGTGCCGTGCTCGACCAGCACCTGTCCCTGGTCGGCCGGCTGCTGGGCGTACAGCTCGAGCTTGGCCCGCGAGTCGGCGATGTCCAGGTTGCGCATCGTGAGCTGACCGATGCGGTCGGTCGGGCCGAAGGCTGCGGACGAGGTCCGCTCCATCGAGAGCTTGTCCGGGTGGTAGGAGAGCATCGGGCCCGCGGTGTGCAGGATCGTGTAGTCCTCGCCGCGACGCAGCCGCAGCACCACCTCGCCGGTCACCACCGAGGCGATCCACCGCTGGATCGACTCGCGCACCATCAGCGCCTGCGGGTCCAGCCACCGCCCCTCGTACAGCAGCCGGCCGAGCCGGCGCCCGTCGGCGTGGTAGCTCGCGATCGTGTCCTCGTTGTGGATCGCGTTGACCAGCCGCTCGTACGCCGTGAACAGCAGGGCCATGCCGGGCGCCTCGTAGATGCCGCGCGACTTCGCCTCGATGATGCGGTTCTCGATCTGGTCGGACATGCCGAGGCCGTGCCGGCCACCGATGACGTTCGCCTCGTGGACGAGCGCGACGGGGTCGTCGTAGCGGGTGCCGTTGATCGCCACCGGGCGGCCACGCTCGAACTCGATCCTGACGTCCTCGGTCTCGATGGCGACCGACGGGTCCCAGGACCGCACGCCCATGATCGGCTCGATCGTCTCCAGCGAGACGTCGAGGTGCTCGAGCGTCTTGGCCTCGTGGGTGGCACCCCAGATGTTCGCGTCGGTCGAGTACGCCTTCTCGGCGCTGTCGCGGTACGGCAGCGCATGCTCCACCAGGAACTGGCTCATCTCCGCCCGCCCGCCCAGCTCGGCGACGAACGCCTGGTCGAGCCACGGCTTGTAGATCCGCAGCGACGGGTTGGCGAGCAGCCCGTAGCGGTAGAACCGTTCGATGTCGTTGCCCTTGAAGGTCGAGCCGTCGCCCCAGATCTCGACGTCGTCGGCCTGCATGGCGCGCACGAGCAGCGTCCCGGTGACCGCGCGGCCGAGCGGGGTCGTGTTGAAGTACGCGCGGCCGCCGCTGCGGATGTGGAACGCGCCGCACGCGAGCGCGGCCAGCCCCTCCTCGACGAGCGCGGCCCTGCAGTCGACGGCACGCGCCAGCTCGGCGCCGTACTCCATCGCCCGGCCGGGCACCTTGTCGATCTCGGGCTCGTCGTACTGGCCCAGGTCGGCGGTGTACGTGCACGGGATCGCGCCCCGGTGCCGCATCCAGGCCACGGCGACCGAGGTGTCCAGGCCCCCCGAGAACGCGATGCCCACCCGCTCGCCGATCGGCAGCTCCGTCAGAACCTTGCTCACGTCATGTCCTCCGTGTCTCGTCCGTTCTCGCGGCCACCCGCGAGATCGAGGAATCGTTGCGCCAGCGCCGGCCCGCCGTCGGGGTCGCTGCTGATCACCAGAACCGTGTCGTCGCCGGCGATCGAGCCGAGCACCCCGGACATGACCGAGTGGTCGATCGCGGAGGCGAGGAACTGGGCTGCCCCCGGCGGGGTGCGCAGCACCACGAGGTTGCCGGAGTACTCGGCCGTGACCAGCAGCTCCGCGCACAGCCGGGCCAACCTGGCCGCGAGCTGCTCGCTGGTCTCGTAGACGTGCGGTGTGCGGTCGCCGCCCTCACCGGGCACGGCGTACGTCAGGGTGCCGTCGGCGGCCCGGATCCGCACCGCACGCAGCTCGACCAGGTCACGCGACAGCGTCGCCTGCGTGACGACCAGGCCCTCGGCGGCCAGTCCTGCGGCCAGGTCGCCCTGCGATCGCACCGCCGACCGCGCGAGGACCCGCGTGATGAGCGCATGCCGCGCCGCCTTGGTCGCCGGCACGGCGGCGGTGGCATCGGGCCGGCTCATCGCTGTGCGAGCAGCCATGTCAGCACCGCCTTCTGCGCGTGCAGCCGGTTCTCGGCCTCGTCGAAGACCACCGAGCGGGGGCCGTCGATCACCTCCGCGGTGATCTCCTTGCCGCGGTACGCGGGCAGGCAGTGCAGCACGAGGGCGTCCGGAGCTGCCGTCAGCAGGGCGGCGTCGACCCGGTACGCGCCGAAGGTGTCCTCGGCCTCCTGCGCGGAGCGCTCGTCGCCCATCGACACCCACGTGTCGGTCGCCACGGCGTCGGCGCCGGCCACCGCCGCCCGAGGATCGGCCGTGACCGTCACGGAACCGCCGGTGACCGCGGCGATCGCCGCGGCGTCCGCGAGCACCCCGGCGTCCGGCTGCCGGCCGGCGGGCGTGCCGATCCGCACGTGCAGCCCGGCGGTCGCCCCCGCGAGCAGGTAGGAGTGCGCCATGTTGTTGGCGCCGTCGCCGACGTACGCGAGCGTGCGGCCGGCCAGTGCGCCGACGCCGCCCGGGGTGTGCTCGGCGATCGTCTGCAGGTCGGCGAGCACCTGGCACGGGTGGAACTGGTCGGTGAGCGCGTTGACCACGGGGACGTGGACGTGCGCGGCCATCTCCTCGATCCGGGCCTGCTCGAACGTGCGCCACACGATCGCGCTGACCTGACGCCCGAGGACCCGCGCGACGTCGGCGACGGACTCGCGGACGCCGATCTGGGCCAGCCGGCCGTCCACCACCATGGCGAACCCGCCCAGCTCGGTGATGCCGACGCTGAACGACACCTGGGTGCGCAGGGTGGGCTTGTCGAAGAGCACCGCGACGGTCTGCGGGCCGGCGAGCGGGCGCTGCGCGAACCGGTCGGCCTTGAGCCGGACGGCGAGCTCGAGCACCTCGCGCTGCTCGGCCGGCGTGAGGTCGTCGTCGCGCAGGAGGTGGCGGACCATCAGCTGGGCTCCTTCGGTGCGTCGGGGGCGAGCGGTGGTTCAGGCGCGAGCGCCGGGTCGGCGGACGGGTCGAGCGCCGCGAGGAAGGCGACGAACGGCGCGACCTGGTCCGCGGTGAGCACCAACGGCGGCGCGAGGCGCAGCGCGCTGGGCGTCACGGGGTTGACGATGAAGCCTGCCGCAAGGGCGAGGTCGGCGACGTGGGCCGCCACGGGAGCGGTGAGCTCGACGGCCAGCAGCAGTCCCGTGCCCCGCACCTCGCGCACCATCGGGCCGGCCGCGGCGAGCGCCGCCGCGAGGCCGGCGCCGAGCTCGCGCACGTGGGCCAGGACGTCGTCGCGCTCGAGCACACCGACCGTCGCCAGGCCGGCGGCCGCCGCGACGGGGTTGCCCCCGAAGGTGCTGCCGTGCTGCCCCGGCCCGAGCAGGGCCGCGGCACGCGAGCCGAACGCGACGACCGCGCCGATGGGGAAGCCACCGCCCAGCCCCTTGGCCAGGGTGAGGACGTCGGGGCGGACCCCGGCCCCGAGGTCGGGGTGCTGGAAGGCGAACCACGCCCCGGTCCGGCCGATCCCGGTCTGCACCTCGTCGAGCACGAGCAGGACCCCGTGGGTGTCGGCGAGCTCGCGAGCGCGGGCGAGGTAGCCGGCGGGCAGGGGACGCACCCCGGCCTCGCCCTGGACCACCTCGAGCACGAGCGCCGCGACGTCGTCCGCCATCGCGGCCTCGAGCGCAGCCAGGTCACCGAACGGGAGGAACTCGACGCCGCCCGGCAGCGGCTCGAACGGCTCGCGGTACGCGGGCTTGTGGGTGAGCGCGAGCGCACCCATCGTGCGCCCGTGGAACGAGCCCTCCAGGGCGAGGATGCGCGGCCTGCCCGTGCGCCGGGCCATCTTGACGACGGCCTCGTTCGCCTCGGTGCCGGAGTTGGTGAAGAACACCCGGGACCCGTCTGGCGCCTCGGCGAGCGCGAGCAGCCGCTCGGCCAGCGCGACCTGGGTGGGCGTGGCGAAGAAGTTCGACACGTGCCCGAGCGTGCCCAGCTGGGCGCTGATCGCCGCGGTGAGCGTGGGGTGCGCGTGGCCCAGCGCGTTGACCGCGATCCCCCCGAGCAGGTCGAGGTACCGCCGGCCGTCGGCGTCCCACACGTACACCCCGTCGCCGCGCACGAGCACGCGGCGGGGCGCGCCGAAGGTGTTCATCAGCGCGGCCGAGTACCGGTCCGACCACTGCGCAGCCGAGCCCTCCGCGACGGGGACGGCCTCGCCCTGGCCGGCCGCTGGCACGACGGCGCTCACGGGGCGCCGTCCCGTGGTGCCGAAGACGCGGCCGCGTGCACGATCGGCAGCGCGCCGGTGCGCAGGTCGTCCGGCAGCACCATGGTGCCGATGCCACGCTCGGTGAAGACCTCGACGAGCACGGAGTGCGCCTTGCGGCCGTCGACGACGTGCGCCTGCGGCACCCCGCCGCGCACCGCGCGCAGGCAGGCCTCCATCTTGGGGACCATGCCGGACTCGAGCCCCGGCAGCAGCGCCGCGAGCGCCGAGACGCGGATCTGGCGGGCCAGGGAGGTGCGGTCCGGCCAGCTGGTGTAGAGCCCCTCGACGTCGGTGAGGATGATGAGCTTGCGGGCGCCGAGCGCCACGGCGAGCGCGGCGGCCGCGGTGTCGGCGTTGACGTTGAGCACCTGGGTGGGGTCGTCGATGTCGGGCGCGACCGTCGAGACCACGGGGATCCGGCCAGCGTCGAGCAGGTCCTGGACGGCCCGCGGGTCGACCTCGACCACGTCACCGACCTGACCGACGTCCACCGCGACGCCGTCGACCATCGCCGCGCGCCGGCGGGCGCGCAGCAGGCCGCCGTCCTCGCCGGACAGGCCCACCGCGTACGGGCCGTGGGCGTTGAGCAGGCCGACGAGCTCGCGCGAGACCTGCCCCGTGAGCACCATCCGGACCACGTCCATGCTCTCGGGGGTGGTCACCCGCAGGCCCCCGCGGAACTCGCTGGCGATGCCGAGCCGGTCGAGCATCGTGGAGATCTGCGGCCCGCCGCCGTGCACGACGACGGGGTGCAGGCCCACCTGGCGCAGGAAGACCATGTCCTGGGCGAAGGCGCGCTTGAGGTCGTCGTCGATCATGGCGTTCCCGCCGTACTTGACGACGAACATCGCCCCCGCGAACTCCTGCAGCCACGGCAGCGCCTCGATGAGCACCTCGGCCTTCTGCGCGGGGTCGAGGTCGGTGCGGGTGTCGAAGACGAACCCCTCGGTCATGGCGGCGGTCCCCTCGCTCATGTCGAGTACGCGCTGTTCTCGTGGACGTAGTCGTGCGTGAGGTCGTTGGTCCACACGGTGGCCTCGGCGTCCCCGGCGTGCAGGTCGATCTCGATGTGCACCTCGCGGTGCGAGGCCAGGTCCACGAGGTCGCGGGACTCCCCCACCCCGCCGGCGCGGCAGACCTGGACGCCGTTGATGGCGACGTCCAGCGCGTCGGCGTCGAACGCCGCGACCTCGACCGGCACGGTGCCGACCTGCGCCAGCACCCGGCCCCAGTTGGGGTCGTTGCCGAAGATCGCCGCCTTGAGCAGGTTGGACCGGGTCACCGCGCGGGCCACCGCGACGGCGGCGTCCTCGGTCTGCGCGTTGAGCACGCGCACGGCGATGTCGTGCGTCGCGCCCTCGGCGTCGGCGATGAGCTGGCGGGCCAGCGAGGCGCACGCCTCGGTGAGCACCTCGGTGAGGGTCGCGCGGTCGACGCCGACCCCGCTCGCGCCCGATGCCAGCAGGGTGACGGTGTCCGACGTGGACATCGCACCGTCGGAGTCGATCCGGTCGAACGTCGTGCGCGTCGCGGCGCGCAGGGCGGCCTCGGCGTCCGCGGCGTCGACGACGGCGTCGGTGGTCAGCACCACGAGCATCGTCGCCAGCGCCGGCGCGAGCATGCCGGCGCCCTTGGCCATCCCGCCGACGGACCAGCCGTCGCGGACCACGTGGACCTGCTTGGGCACCGAGTCGGTGGTCATGATCGCGACGGCGGCGTCCGGGCCGCCGTCCGAGGTCAACGCGGCGGCAGCGGCGGTGACGCCCGCGAGCACCTTGTCGATCGCGAGCCGCTCGCCGATGAGTCCCGTCGAGCACACGACGACGTCCCCGGGCGAGATCCCCAGGGTGGACCCGACCAGCTCGGCCGTGACGTGCACGTCGGCGAACCCGGGTGCGCCCGTGCACACGTTGGCCCCGCCGCTGTTGAGGACGACGGCGTGCACGACGCCGTCCGTGACGACCTGGCGCGACCACGTCACGGGGTGCCCGACGACGCGGTTGGTGGTGAACACCGCGGTCCCGACGTGCCGCGGGCCGTCGTTGACCACGAGGGCGACGTCCGGGCGGCCGGAGGCCTTGAGGCCGGCGGTGACGCCGGCGGCCCGGAACCCGGCGGGGCTGGTGATGCTCACGGGGCCACTCCGTCCACGGTCAGCCCCCGGGTCTGCGGCAGGCCCAGGGCGATGTTCATCGACTGCACGGCGGCGCCGGCGGTCCCCTTGACGAGGTTGTCCAGCGCCGTGACGGTGACCACGCGGCCGGCGCGGGCGTCGACGGCCACCTGGACCAGCGCGGTGTTGGCCCCCACGGTCATCGCGGTGGTCGGCCACTGGCCCTCGGGCAGCAGGTGGACGAACGGCTCGTCGGCGTAGGCCGCCTCCCACGCCGCGCGCACCTCGGCAGCGGACGTGCCCTGCACCAGCGGCGCCGTCGTCGTCGCGAGGATGCCCCGGGACATCGGCACCAGGACCGGCGTGAACGAGACCCGCACGCTCGCCGCCCCGGCGGCCCGCAGGTTCTGCTCGATCTCGGGGACGTGCCGGTGGGTGCCGCCCACGGCGTAGGGCGCGGCCGAGCCGAGCCCCTCGGCGGCGATGAGGTGGGTCTTGGCGGCCTTGCCGGCCCCGGAGTACCCGACGGCGAGCACCGCGACGAGGTCGGACGCGTCCACGACGCCCGCCGCGACACCCGGCTGGACACCCAGGGTGACCGCGGTGACGTTGCAGCCCGGCACGGCGATGCGGCGGACGCCGGCGAGCGCGTCCCGCTGGCGTCCGCCGCCGGCGAGGAGGAGCTCTGGCATCCCGTACGGCCAGGTCCCGGCGTGCGGTGAGCCGTAGAACGCCGCCCAGTCGGCCGGGTCGACGAGCCGGTGGTCTGCGCCGCAGTCGAGCACCAGGACGTCGGGGCCGAGCTGCGCCGCGACGGCGCCGGACGCGCCGTGCGGCAGCGCGAGGACCACGACGTCGTGCCCGGCGAGGGTCGCGGCGGACGTCGGCTCGAGCAGCCGGTCGGCGAGCGAGCGCAGGTGGGGCTGGTGGGCGCCGAGCAGGTCGCCGGCGTTCGAGTGGGCCGTGACGGCACCGATCTCGACGTCCGGGTGGGCGGCGAGCAGGCGCAGCACCTCGCCGCCGGCGTACCCGCTCGCGCCGGAGACGGCGACCCTGATCGACATGTGCATGAATATACACGCCGCTGCATGTTCTCGGGGAACCCGCCGGGCGCGCCGGGCGTTCCTCGGGCATGCGCGTCATCCAGGCCACCGCCGCGGGCGGTCCCGAGGTCCTGTCCGTCGTCGAGGCGCCCGAGCCCGTCGCAGGTCCGGGCCAGCTGCTCGTCGAGGTCGCCGCCGCGGGGGTGAACTTCATCGACACCTATCGGCGGTCCGGGCTGTACCCCATGGCCTTCCCGCACGTCGTCGGCAGCGAGGGCGCCGGGGTGGTGCTGGCGGTCGGGCCGTCCGCGGGCGACGCCACCGGGCCGGCGACCGCCGTCGGCGACCGCGTCGCGTGGCTCGCCGGGACGGCCGGCTCGTACGCGGAGCGCGTCCTCGTCGACGCCACGCAGGCCGTCCCGGTGCCGCAGACGGTCGACCTCGACGTCGCGGCCGCCGTCCTGCTCCAGGGCGCCACGGCGCACTACCTCGTGGACGCGACCTTCCCGGTGCTGCCCGGGCAGGACGTGCTCGTGCACGCCGGTGCCGGCGGGGTGGGCCTGCTGCTCACCCAGCTCGCCGTGGCGCGCGGGGCACGCGTGCTCACGACGGTGTCCTCGCCGCACAAGGAGGAGCTGTCCCGCGCCGCCGGGGCGACGGACGTGCTGCGCTACGACCTGCTCGGCGACCTGGCGCGCGAGCTGCCCCAGTGGGTGCGCGCGCGGACCGGCGGGGCCGGGGTGCACACGGTGTTCGACGGGGTCGGCCGGGCCACCTTCGATGCGTCGCTGGCGAGCCTGCGCCCGCGCGGCGGGCTGGCCCTCTTCGGCGGCTCGTCCGGACCCGTGCCCCCGGTCGACCCGCAGCGGCTCGCCGCCGGGGGGTCGCTGTTCCTCACGCGCCCGACGCTGGGCCACTACGTCGTGACCCGCGCCGAGCTGCTCGGGCGCACGGACGCGCTGCTCGGTGCGATCGCCGCCGGGACGCTCGCCGTGCGGATCGGGTCCCGCTACCGCCTGGACCAGGCGGCCGACGCCCACCGCGCCCTCGAAGGCCGCGCGACGACGGGCAAGGTCCTCCTCCTGCCCTGACCACCGGCCTCCACCGGCTCACCTCCGCGGCGAGCGGTCCTGGTCGGGCCCCGGGCGTGCGACACCCGGAACCCGACCAGGACCGGCCACCGGGCGTCGACGGGCGGAGGGGTCAGGCGCGCAGGGTGGCGCCGCACCGGCGGGCCGCCTCGGCGACAGCCGACTCGCGGACCGCGAGGGCCTCGGCGGACGTGAGGGTGCGGTCCGCCGCGCGCAGCCGCAGCGAGAACGCCACCGACTTGCGGCCCTCGCCGACCTGGGCGCCGGTGTACACGTCGAAGAGGTGCAGGTCCTCGAGGATGTCGCCCGCGCTGGACGACGTCGCCCCGACCCGGACCGCGTCGAGGAGCTCGCCCGCGGGGACGGCGGCGTCCACGACCAGCGCGATGTCCTCCTTGGCGACCGGGAAGGTCGAGACCGCTCGGGCCTGGCGCGGCTCGGCTGGCGCGGCGGCCAGGAGCGCGTCGAGGTCGACCTCGAACGCGACGGACCTGTCCGGCAGGTCGAGCGCCGCGACGACCGAGGGGTGCAGCTCCCCGGCGTGCCCCACGAGCGTGCCGTCGGCCGTGCGCAGCGCCGCCGTGCGGCCCGGGTGCCAGGGGGCATGGTCGGCGTCGGCGGTCACGGTGACCTCGGCCCCGACCGTCCGGGCCACGAGCAGCGCCGCGGCGATCGCGTCGGTGTGGTCGGCCCGGCGGCCGGGCCCCCACCACCCGGCGGGCTCGCGGCGGCCGGCCAGCACGCCGGCGACGCGGCGGGGCTGCGCCGGGACCGCGGCGTCGAGCGCCGCCAGCGCCGCGTCGTCGGGCCGCACACCGCCGGGCAGTCGCGGCGCCGCAGCGGACGGGTCGGTCCCGCCGCCGCCGAGCGTCACGAGCCCGATCTCGAAGACGGCGACGTCGGACGTCCCGCGCGCGACGTTGCGGCGCGCCGTGTCGAGCAGCGTGACGAGCAGGGTGGTCCGCATCATCGGGTGGGTGTCGGCCAGCGGGTTGAGCAGGCGCACCCCTCGTCGGCGCGCGTCGTCGGGGCCGAGGGTCAGCTCGTCGAGCTGGTGCGACCCGATGAACGGATAGCTGAGCGTCTCGACCAGCCCCGCGTCCGCCAGCGCACCCGCGACGTCGCGGCGCGCGCGCTGTCCACGGGTCAGCCCGCGGCCGGCCGGCGCGACGGGCAGCACGGAGTCGATGGCGTCGTACCCGCGCAGGCGGGCGACCTCCTCGACGAGGTCGACCGGCGCCACCAGGTCCGGCCGCCAGGTGGGCACGTCCACGCGCGCGACGCCGCCCGTGGCGTCGCCGACGGTGCAGCCGATCTGCGTCAGCGTCGCGGCGACCTCCTCGCGGGAGTAGCCGACGCCGACGATCCGGGCGGGCAGGTCGAGCGACAGGGCGATCGGCTCCGGGGGGGTCGTCGTGTCGACATCCGTCACGGCGTCGTCGACGGTGACCGCCGGGCCACCGTACGCGACGAGAAGCTCGACGACGCGGCGGGCCGCGACGCGCTGCAGGGCCGGGTCGACCCCACGCTCGAAGCGCCGGGAGGCCTCGCTGGGCAGGCGGTGGCGCCGGGCCGACCGGGCGATCGAGACCGGGTCGAAGTGCGCCGCCTCGATGAGCAGGTCGGTCGTGGCGGCCGACACCTCGGAGTCTGCACCGCCCATGACGCCCGCGATCCCGAGCACCCGCCCGGCGCGTGTGCCGGCTCCGCCGTCCGTGATGAGCAGGTCCTCGGGGTCCAGCGCCCGGTCGGTGCCGTCCAGCGTTGTCAGGCGCTCGCCCGCGGC
Source organism: Actinotalea sp. (assembly GCF_035443605.1). NCBI lineage: Bacteria > Bacillati > Actinomycetota > Actinomycetes > Micrococcales > Cellulomonadaceae > Actinotalea > Actinotalea sp. The sequence continues at coordinate 13,306 of NZ_DAORSQ010000033.1, forward strand.
GGCACGGCGCACGACGATGGGCTCGGCCAATGTGGCCAGGTCGTAGGCGTGCAACGGCTGCCCGAGGTCGAGCATGACGTAGTTGGTGACGTCGACCGCGAGCGAGATGGGGCGCATCCCGGCCTGGGTCAGCCGCCGCTGCATCCACTGCGGCGAGGGTCCGGCGGCCGCCACGCCGCGGACCACCTGGGCGACGAACCGGTCGCAGCCGGGTGCGCCGTGGATCGGGGCGTCGTCCTCGACCTCGACCGCGAACCCCCCGCCGGCCGGGCGCGAGTCCGCGCCGCCGTCGGGCAGGCCGTGGTCCGTGAACGCCGCGCCGGTGGAGTGGCCGTACTCGCGGGCGACGCCGCGCAGCGAGAAGCAGTAGCCGCGGTCCGGCGTGACGTTGATCTCCAGGACCTCCTCGCCCAGGCCCAGCGGCCCCAGCGCGTCCGTGCCGGGCACCGCGTCCGCCGCGGCGATGCCGAAGCGGGCCAGCGCGGCCTCGTCGAGAACGAGGATCCCGTCGTGCTCCTCGCCGATGCCGAGCTCGCGGACCGAGCAGATCATGCCGTCGGACACGTGGCCGTAGGTCTTGCGCGCCGCGATGGCGAACGGCCCGGGCAGCACGGCCCCCGGCAGCGCGACGACGACGAGGTCCCCCGGCCCGAAGTTGTGGGCCCCGCAGACGATCCCGCGCGAGGCCACGCCGTCGGGCCCGGTCTCGTTGTGGACGCCGACGTCGACGCGGCACCAGTTGATCGTCTTGCCGTTCTTCTGCGGCTCGGGCGTGCGCTCCAGCACGCGGCCGATGACCAGCGGGCCCGTGACGGCCGCGGGGTGGATGGCCTCCTCCTCGAGGCCCACGCGCACGAGGTCGGCGGCCAGCAGCTCGGCTGTGGTGCCGGCGGGGAGGGCGACGTGGTCGGCCAACCAGGTCAGCGGGATGCGCGGCATCAGATCGTCCCCTCGAGCTGCAGCGAGAAGCGCACGTCGCCCTCGACCATGTCGTGCATGTCCGCGATCCCGTGGCGCAGCATGAGCGTTCGCTCGATGCCCATGCCGAACGCGAAGCCCGTGTAGACGTCGGGGTCCACGCCGCACGCCCGCAGCACGTGGGGGTTGACCATGCCGCAGCCGCCCCACTCGATCCAGCCCGGTCCGCCCTTCTTCTGCGGGAACCACAGGTCCATCTCGGCGGAGGGCTCGGTGAACGGGAAGAACGACGGCCGCAGCCGCGTGCGCGCCTCGGGGCCGAACATCGCGCGCGCGAAGTGGTCGAGCGTCCCCTTGAGGTGCGCCATCGTCAGGCCCCTGTCGACGGCCAGGCCCTCGACCTGGTGGAAGACGGGCGTGTGGGTGGCGTCGAGCTCGTCCGTGCGGAAGGTGCGGCCAGGGCACGCGATGTAGACCGGCAGGTCACGCTCCAGCAGCGCGCGCGCCTGCACCGGGGACGTGTGGGTCCGCAGCACGAGGCCGGACGGTCCGGCGTCGGGCCCGTCCGGGTGCTCCACGAAGAAGGTGTCCTGCATCTGGCGTGCCGGGTGGTCCACGCCGAAGTTCAGCGCGTCGAAGTTGAACCACTCGGCCTCGAGCTCCGGGCCCTCGGCGATCTCCCAGCCCATGGCGACGAAGTGGTCGGCGATCCGCTCCTGCATCCGCTCCAGCGGGTGCCGCGCGCCCCGCGGGGCGCGGTCGACGGGCAGCGTGACGTCGACGGACTCCTCGAGCAGCACGCGCGCGTCGCGGTCGGCCTCGAGCTCGGCCTGGCGCTGGGCCAGCGCCGCACCGAGCCTGCCCTTGGCGACCCCGAGCAGGCGACCGGCCACGGCCTTGTCCGCGCCCGGCAGACCGCCGATGGCGCGGTTGGCCAGCGCGATGGGGCTGCGCTCGGCGACGTGCGCGAGCCGGGCCTCCTTGAGCGCGTCGAGGTCGGTCGCGGCGGCGAAGGCCGCGAGCGCGGTGTCGACGGCCGCGTCGATCCCGGGGGCGTCGAGGGGCGAGAGCGAGTCGGACATGCGGGCCTTCCGAGGGTGCGAGGTGGCGCTGGGCAGGGTGCTGCGGCCCGCCGTGGGCTGTCGCGGAACGGCCGTGCTGTTCCCCGTGCGCGGCTCAGCCGCGCGGCCCACCTGCGGGCCCGGTAAATCGGCGATCACTCGCCGCTGCGGGGTGCTGCGCCATGGCGGCCATCCTGCCACAGGGCGCGGTCCGCCCTCGGGACCGCCCGCTGCGACCACAGCGGCAGCTCCGCCACGTCGGTGTAGAGCGGGCCGCCGTGCGGTCCGGCGCCGAGGCGGGACTCGACGAGGACCAGCTCCTCGACCGTCCAGACCGGCCCGCGGTAGACCGCAAGGGCCCGCACGACCTCGGCGGGTGACAGCCCCGCGGGGCGCGCACGACCACCGGGGCCGCGCGACCCGTCGTTCTGCCTGTCGTTCCGCCCGGCTCGGTCCCGGACACGTGCCACCGTGAGGTGGGCGCGCGAGCGCACCCGGCCGTCGGCCACCGCCGTCGGTGCCGCCGCGGCGGCGCCCGCCATGAGCCCCGCGAGCGCGGCGGTGTCCCCCGCGCAGCCCGTCCACAGCACCCGTCGGTCCACGAGCCCCGCGCCGCTCAGCGCGAGCGCGAACGGCAGCACGCCGTGCGCCGTGCGCGCGAGGTCGTCGGTGAGCTCCGGCATGCGCCCCTCCGGCACCTCGCCGTAGAACGCGAGGGTCACGTGCTGGTCGGACGGCGCGACCCACCGCAGGGCACCGGGTCGCTCGTCCGAGCGGCGGCCGACGGCGTCGAGGGCCGCTCCGAGGTGGTCCAGCACCTCGACGGGCGGGCGCAGGGCGGCGAACAGTCGCATCCCCCGAGCATGGCGCACCCGGCGTCGGCCCGGGGCGAGGTCAGGGGCGGCGTCAGGGATGGTTCAGGGGCGCACCCGGGGGGTACCGGATGGGCACGACGGCCCGCGCACGTCAGGGTGGAAGCACACGGGGGCCACCAGGGCGCCCGTCGACCCAGGAGAAGCCCGCCATGCCCGACATCCCCGCAAGCCTCGCCCGCGACGGGCTCGTCCGCCCGCGCTACGGCCGCGTCCTCGGTGGCGTGTGCGCCGGGCTCGGCCGCCGGTTCGGGCTCGACCCGTGGCCGGCGCGACTGCTCTTCGTGCTCGTGCTCATGCTCGTGCCGGGCAGCCAGCTCATCGTCTACCCGATCCTGTGGATCCTCATGCCGTCGGAGGACTGAGCGCCCCGACGCGCGTCAGCGCTGGGCGCGGGCGCTCGCGTAGAGGCACACCGCCGCGGCGGTGGCGAGGTTGAGGGACTCCGCCCGCCCGTGGAGGGGCACGCGCACGACGGCGTCGGCGCGGTCCCTGTCCTCGGCCGGCAGGCCCCAGGCCTCGTTGCCGAAGAGCCACGCCGTGGGCGCCCGCAGGTCCGGCCGCCGCGGGCCGGGCCCGTCGTCGGTGTCGCGCGGCGCTGCGGCCGCGGCGTCGAGGAGGTCGTCGAGGTCGAGGTCGCCCGCGCCGTCGGCGGCGAGCACGCTCAGCCCGGCGAGCTGGAGCCGGGAGACCACGTCGGTCACCGTGCCGCCGCGCACCACCGGCAGGTGGAACAGCGAACCGGCGGTCGAGCGGACCACCTTGGGGTTGAAGACGTCGACGCTCTGCCCGGCGAGGACCACGGCGTCCGCGCCGGCGGCGTCGGCCGCGCGGATGACGGTGCCCGCGTTGCCCGGGTCACGGACGGCGGCGAGCACGGCGACCAGCCGGGGCCGGCCGGCGAGGATCGCGTCCAGCGTGGTCGCCCACGTCTCGACGACGGCGAGCACGCCCTGGGCGTCCGGTGACATCGCCTCCAGCACGTCGGGCGCAGCGAGCTGCACGGCGACGCCGCCGACGCGGGCCGCCGCGACGATCTCGGGGTACCGCTCGGCGGCCGCGGGCGTGAGGTAGAGGTCCTCGACGCGGCGCGGCGCGTGCCGCACGGCCTCGCGCACCGACTGCGGCCCCTCGACGAGGAACCGGCCGCGGCGCTCACGCACGGGACGCCCGGCCAGCGCCCGGACTGCCTTGACCCGCTCGGCGCGGGGGTTGGTCAGCTCGGGCATCGGCCGGGCGTCCGGTGGGGTGGGATCAGGCTGCCGACGGCGCGTTGACGTCGGCCGGCAGGGCGTCCTTGGCGACCTTGACCAGCGCGTTGAACGCCGGCGCGTCGTTGACGGCCATGTCGGCGAGCACGCGACGGTCGACCTCGACGCCCGCGAGCTTGAGGCCCTGGATGAGACGGTTGTACGTCAGGCCCTGCTCTCGCGAGGCCGCGTTGATCCGCTGGATCCACAGCTTGCGGAAGTCGCCCTTGCGCGCCTTGCGGTCGCGGTAGGCGTAGACCATGGAGTGGGTGACCTGCTCCTTGGCCTTGCGGTACAGCCGGGACCGCTGACCGCGGTACCCGGCGGCCCGCTCGAGGGTCGTCCGGCGCTTCTTCTGGGCGTTGACTGCCCGCTTCACGCGTGCCACGTGATGCTCCTTGGGTTCGGGGGCTCACAGGTGAGTCCGGGGCGCTGGGCGCCCGCGGGGCTCACTTGCCGAGCAGCTTCTTGATCTTGGGGACGTCGACGGCCGCAACGGGCTGGTCGGAGGCGAGACGACGCGTCCGACGGCTCGACTTGTGCTCGAGCAGGTGGCGCGCGCCGGCCTGCTCACGCATGAGCTTGCCGGTGCCGGTCACCCGGAACCGCTTCTTCGCACCACTGTGCGTCTTGTTCTTCGGCACTGGTGTGCTCGCTTTCTTCAGGTCGTCCAGGTGGGCGACGCGGTCGTCGTGCAGGCGGTGGCCCGCACACGGTCATGGCTCGACGGGGCTCGCAGGCTTCGCCGGGCGGGGGGACGGTGCCGGCCGGGCTGCCGGTCGCGGCGCGGCTGCGACCGGCTTCGGCGTGGCCGGCTTCGGCGTGGTCGGCTTCGCCACGACCGGGACCGGCGCGGGCGTCGCCGCGGCCGGCTCCGGGGTGCCAGCCGCCGCGGGCGCTGCCGGAGCCTTGGCCGCGGCCGGAGCCCGGGGAGCGGCCGGAGCCTTCGGGGCAGCAGGCGCCGCGGAGGCCTTGGGGGCCGCGGCGGCCCTCGGTGCGACCGGTGCCGGCGCGGTTGCGACCGGTGCCGGCGCGGCCTCGGCCTGCACGGCGGGCGCCTCGACCACAGCCGCCTCGGCGACGGGCGCCGGGCTGGGCTCGGCGACCGGAGCGGCAGCAGGCGCGGCGACCGGGGCAGCAGCGGCGGGCGCGATCGCAGGCGCGGCGACCGGAGCTGCGGCAGGGGCGGGAGCGCCGGCCGGGGCGTCGGTCTCCTGGGCCTTGCGGCGCAGCTCGTTCTTGGCCTCGGCCTTCTTCTTCGTCGGCCCCAGCACCATGATCATGTTGCGCCCGTCCTGCTTGGGCATGCTCTCGATGAAGCCGAGCTCGACGACGTCGTCGGCCAGGCGCTGGAGCAGGCGCACGCCCATCTCCGGGCGCGACTGCTCGCGACCGCGGAACATGATCATGATCTTGACCTTGTCGCCCGCCTTGAGGAAGCGCTCGACGTGGCCCTTCTTCGTGCCGTAGTCGTGCGGGTCGATCTTCAGGCGGAAACGGATCTCCTTGAGGACGGTGTTGGCCTGGTTGCGCCGGGCCTCACGCGCCTTCATGTCGGCCTCGTACTTGAACTTGCCGAAGTCCATGAGCTTGCAGACCGGCGGCCGGGCGTCGGGGGCGACCTCGACCAGGTCGAGGTCGGCCTCCTGCGCCAGCCGCAGGGCGTCCTCCACGCGGACGATGCCGACCTGCTCGCCGTTGGGGCCGACCAGGCGGACCTCGGCGACGCGGATCCGATCGTTGATGCGGGGCTCGCTGATGTGGGACTCCTCGTGGTGCGTCGGTACGACCACCGGACACGGAGAAGGCCTCCGCTACCGAGCTCGCGCGGAGGCCTGGAGTCCGTACGACGTCACGCGCCCGAGGGCAGCACCGACGTCCGACCGCGGCTGGCGCCGACGACCGACGGACCGGACCCGGTACCTGTCGCCCGCGTGAACGGGACGGTCGGCGCCTGGGTGGGAGAGGCTCCACTTGTGCACCGGCGGGCCTTGCCTGCACTGCGCAGGCACGACTCACCGGTCGGTCAGGCTCCAGGGTAGCACCTGGCAGGATCGGGCCATGAGCCACGCCACCGACGCCCCCTTGCCCGATGCGGCGGCCGCGCCGTCCCGCACGCCCGAGCTCGACGGCGCGACCCGCGACATCGCCGAGGTGTCGGCCGTCGAGGTGATCAGCACCGCGGCGGTGCACCTCATGAGCGCCGCAGCGGTCAAGTGCGGGCTGAGCCCGGACACCGACGGCGCACGCGGCGCGGACCTGACCGACCTCGACGAGGCCCGCAAGCTCATCGTCGCGCTGGCCGGCCTGGTCACGGCATCGGCACCCGACCTCGGCAGCCAGCACGCCCGCTCGCTGCGCGACGGGTTGCGCTCGCTCCAGCTCGCCTTCCGCGAGGCGTCGCCGTACCCGGACCCGATCGGCCAGGGACCGGGCGAGCTGCTCACCGGACCCGTCAGCTGAGCGGGCGGCCGCGCCGACCCCCCGGTCGGCCTCCTATCCTGGACGCGTGAGCCAGGACCCGCCCGGACGCCCCGACGCGCCGCACCCGCCGCCGCGGCACTCCGCGCTGCCCGGGGTCGTCGCACCCCAGGTGTTCCTGCCGCAGGGCTCCACGTCCGGGGGCACCCCGCCCACCCTGCCGCCGCCGGTCGCACCGCACGTGACCTCGGTCGTCGGCCCGGCCGTCGGCCCGCACGAGCCGCCGCCGTGGTCCGGCGTCCGCGCGCGCCCGCAGCGGCGCCGCTGGCCCGTCGCGCTGCTCGCCGTGACGACCGTCGTCGGTGCGGTGGCCGGCGCCTACCTGTGGCGCACGTCGGACGCCTGGCAGGCGCGCGCCGAGGAGTACCTCGTCGCGTCGCAGGCGCTCGGCACCGAGATCGCCACGACGCGCACCGAGCTGGCCGACGTGCAGGCGGAGCTCGAGGCCGTGCGGGCCCAGCTGGGCACGGCGCAGGCCCGGATCGTCGAGCTCGCCGACGAGAAGGCCCAGCTGGGCGACGACCGCGAGATCCAGCGCCAGCTGGTCGACTACCAGGAGCGCGTCTCCGAGGCCGCCGGCCGGGTGGCCCTGGCGCTGGACCAGTGCGTCCAGGGGCAGAACCAGCTCATCGGGTACATGGAGAACGCCGCGCAGTACGACCCGGTCGAGCTCGACCAGTACGCCACGAGCGTCCAGGAGCTGTGCCAGACGGCCACCGAGGCGAACACGGCGCTGCAGAGCGAGCTCGCACGATGACGCGTCGGGCCGCTGCAACGGTCGTCGCACTCACGACGCTCGCACTCGGCATGGGCGGCTGCTCCGTGGTCGAGCAGGTGCCCCGGATGCCGGGCCCGGCTGTGACCGGGTTCGTACCCAGCGAGGCGCCCTCGCCGACGCCGTCCGGCACCGGCAACCTCTCCCCCGACGGCTTCGAGCAGGCCCAGCGGATGGCGGTGCGGGTCCGCAACGTGGGCTGCTCGTCGCTGTCGACCGGCTCCGGCTTCGCCATCGACGCGACGACCCTCATCACCAACCGGCACGTCGTGGCGGACTCGGCCGAGCTGCAGGTGTCCACGTACGACGGTCGCGACATCGCGGTGACGGCCTCGAGCACGGCCGCCCTGGCCGACCTCGCCGTCGTGCGCACCGCGGCGGAGCTGCCGTCGTTCCCGGAGCTGGCCGAGGCCGACCCGGTGATCGGCGACGCCGTGACCGTCGTGGGCTACCCGGAGGGCGGGGTGCTCACGCTGACAACGGGCGAGGTGATCGGCACCACGCGCGACCCGCTCAACGAGAACCTCGGCGAGGTGCTCGTCGCGGACGCCCAGGTGGAGCCGGGCTCGTCCGGCTCGGCGGTGCTCGACGCCGACGGGCGCGTGGTCGGCGTCGTGTACGCCAAGAACGCCGCGGACCAGAGCTACATCGTCCCGGTGAGCACGCTGCGCACGCTCCTCGCGGACGACGGCGCCTTCACGCCCACGACCACGTGCACGCCGTGACCACCCGCACCGGTCGGGCCGTGCACCGCCACCGCTGACGCGTCGCGCGTCGCGGGTGCACGATGAGCCCATGAGCGAGCAGCTGCACGAGGACCACGACACCGGCCGACGCGGACGCGGACGCGCGAGCCGCGACGGGAGCCCCTGGGGCATCGTCCGACGGGCGGCCGACGCGCTCACGGTGCGCCGCGCCTTCGGCGAGCCGATCCGCCAGGGGGACGTCACGATCGTCCCGGTGGCGCGCGTCATGGGCGGCGGCGGGGCCGGGTACGGCACGAGCGACGGTCTGGGCGCGTCGGCATCGGGCCCGGACGCGGGGTCGGGCGGCGGCGGCGGCTTCGGCCTGCGCGTGACGCCGGTGGGCGTCTACGTCGTCGAGGGCTCGACGGTGCGCTGGGAGCCGGCGTTCGACCTCACGCGCGTGGCGCTGGTCGGCTCGGCCGTGGGGGCGCTGACGGTCACGGTGCTCGCCTGCGCCCTGCGCCGGCGCGGGCATCGGTGCCGGTGAGCGGCGCCCGAGCGGACCCGATCGGGCGGCTCAGCCCGCCGCGACCGGGCGCAGCTCGAGCGAGTCGACCTGGGCGACCATCGGGTCGGCCGCCAGCCGGGCGTTGACCTCGTCCACGACGGCGGTCAGGGCGTCCCGTGCCAGGCCGGGGCTCAGACCGAGCACCACGGCGAGCTCGCTGCGCCGCCCGGGCTCGACGACCACCGTGCGCACGTGCGGCACGCCGACGAGCACCCGCTCGACGGCCGCGCGCACATCGGCCCGCACGACGCCGCCACGCACGGCCGGGTCCCACGGCAGGCCGATCGCGAGCGCCTGGACGGCGGGGCGCGGCACCACCACGGTGACGGGACCGGCGGGGTCGAGGACCATCACCTGCCAGCCCTCGGCGAGCGCCGAGGCCGCGGCGCGCGCGATCTCGGCCGGGACCGGGCGGGCGTCGGTACGCCACGCGGCCAGCGCGGCCACCCCGGTGAAGACCGGCAGCGCCGTGCGCCCGTCGGGCACCCGCAGCGCGACCACGGCCGTCGACCCCTCGCGGTCACCGTTGCCGGCGTCGTCGGCGTGCGCCGCGCCGTCCCCGGGACCCGCGCCGCCGTCCTGCTCCGAGGGCTCGCCCGGACCATGACCGGCCTCGTGGGCGAGCACCGGGACGAGCACGCGCGTGCCGACGAGCGCGGCGACCACCGCCGCGACGTCGACCTCACCGGCCGCGTGGGCGGCGAGGGTCGCCGTGAGCCCGGGGTCGGCGCTGCCGTCGTCGTGCGCGAACGCCGACGTCGGCGGGAGCTCCTTGGGCCCCGTCCCGGCGGCGCCCCCGCAGCCCACCACTACGGTCGGCCCGCGACGTCCAGCGCCTCGGGCAGCGTGAACGCCCCGGCGTAGAGGGCCTTGCCGACGATGGCGCCCTCGACGCCGTCGGTCACCAGGGCGCGGAGCGCGACGAGGTCGGCCAGGCTGGAGATCCCGCCCGAGGCGACGACGGGCGCGGACGTGCGGGCGCACACCTCGCGCAGCAGGTCGATGTTCGGTCCGCGCAGCGTGCCGTCCTTGGTGACGTCGGTGACGACGTACCGGGCGCAGCCTGCGGCGTCGAGCCGCTCGAGCACCTCCCAGAGGTCCCCGCCCTCGCGCGTCCAGCCGCGAGCCGCGAGCGTGGTGCCGCGCACGTCGAGCCCGACGGCGATCGCGTCCCCGTGCTCGGCGATGACCTTCGCCGTCCAGTCCGGGTCCTCGAGTGCGGCGGTGCCGAGGTTGACGCGGGTGCAGCCGGTCGCGAGGGCGCGCTCGAAGGAGGCGTCGTCGCGGATCCCGCCGGACATCTCGACGCGCACGTCGAGCGCGCCGACCACCTGCGCGAGCAGCGCGGCGTTCGACCCCCGGCCGAAGGCCGCGTCGAGGTCGACGAGGTGGATCCACTCGGCGCCGCCGGCCTGCCAGTCCAGTGCGGCCTGCAGCGGCGACCCGTAGGAGGTCTCCGAGCCGGCCTCGCCCTGGACGAGGCGCACGGCCTGCCCGTCGGCGACGTCGACGGCCGGCAGGAGCTCGAGGCGGGGGGTGGCGGGCATTCAGGATCCCTTCAGGCTGGTGACCCAGTTGGTCAGCAGGTGCGCGCCGGCGTCGCCGGACTTCTCGGGGTGGAACTGGGTGGCCGACAGCGGGCCGTTCTCCACGGCGGCGACGAACGGCCCGCCGTGCTCGGCCCACGTGACCTTCGGCGGGTTCATCCGGCCACCCCCGAGCTCCGCGAACGAGCGCGCGGCGTAGGAGTGCACGAAGTAGAACCGCTCGCCTGCCAGGCCGTCGAAGAGCACCGAGTCGGCGGGCGCGTCCACCAGGGACCAGCCCATGTGCGGCACGACGGGGGCCTCGAGGCGGTCCACCAGCCCGGGCCACTCGCCCAGGCCCTGCGTGTGGACGCCGTGCTCGTCACCCGCCTCGAACATGACCTGCATGCCGACGCAGATGCCGAGGACGGGCCGGCCACCGGCCAGCCGACGGCCGATGATCTGGTCGCCGCGCACGGCGCGCAGCCCGGCCATCACGGCGGCGAAGGCGCCGACGCCCGGCACGACGAGGCCGTCCGCCTCGGCCGCGGCGCGCGGATCGGCGGTGAGCTCCGCGCGGGCGCCGACGCGCTCGAGGGCGCGCACGGCAGAGCGCACGTTGCCGAAGCCGTAGTCGAGGACGACGACGTGGGGGGCGGTCACCGGCGGAGTCTACCGAGCGCGCGGACCGCTGCCTGGCACGCGCTCAGGAGCCGGCGGCGGGCGGGCGGCTTGCGCCGCGGGCGACACGGGCTGCCGAGGCGAGCAGGCGGGTGGCCCGCCAGCGGGACATGCCCACCGAGCTCACCGTGCCCTCGAGGTCGGCCGCCGTGGCCGTGCCGAGCAGCAGTGCCTCGACCTGCGGCGGGGCGCCGTCGAGCAGCAGACCGGCCGCGAGGTCCTCGCCACGCTCCCCCGCCGACCACCGGCTCGCAGTGAGCCGGCCGTCGCGCTGCACCACGAGCACCGCGTGGCTGTGCGCGACGAGCCGCGAGATGACGTGGGCCACCCGCTCCGGCTCGCCGTCCGCGGTGTCGCGGCACACCGCGACCGCGCCGATCGGCGTCGGCACCGCGTCGACCGCGACCTTGCCCATGGCGCATGCCGCCGCCAGGCCCTGCGCGGCCGCCACCTGCGTGAGGACCACGGCGACGGGTGCGAGCTCGTCGCTCATGCGCCGGCCCCGCGGGCACCGGCGCGTGCCCGTTCCGCGGGCCGACGCGTCACAGGGTGCCCTTGGTCGACGGCACGCCCTGCACCCGCGGGTCGAGCGCGACGGCGGCCCGCAGCGCGCGCGCGAGCGCCTTGAACTGCGCCTCGACGACGTGGTGCGGGTCGCGGCCGGCGAGCACCCGCACGTGCAGGCAGATCCCCGCGTGGTGGGCGATCGACTCGAGGACGTGCCGCGTCAGCGAGCCCGTGAAGTGCCCGCCGATGAGGTGGTACTCCTGCCCCTCCGGCTCCCCGGAGTGCACGAGGTACGGGCGGCCGGACACGTCGACGACGGCCTGCGCCAGCGCCTCGTCCAACGGGACGACGGCGTCACCGAACCGGCTGATCCCCACCTTGTCGCCCAGGGCGACCCGCAGGGCCTCGCCGAACGCGATGGCCACGTCCTCGACCGTGTGGTGCACGTCGATGTGGGTGTCGCCGGTGGCCTGCACGCGCAGGTCGATGAGCGAGTGCTTGCCCAGCGCCGTGAGCATGTGGTCGTAGAACGGCACGCTCGTGGAGATCTCCGTGCGGCCCGTGCCGTCGAGGTCGATCTCGACGAGCACGCTCGACTCGGACGTCGTCCGCTCGATCCGCGCGGTGCGCCGCGGGGTCCCCGTCACGTCGTTGCTCACAGTCCAGCCACCTCCACCAGGGCGTCCCGGAAGGCCGCCATCTCCTCCGGGGTGCCGATCGACACCCGGAGCCACCCGTCCGGCCCGGTCTCCCGGATCAGCACGCCGCGGTCCAGCAGACCCTGCCAGATGGCGTGCCGGTCGTCGAACAGGCCGAACAGCACGAAGTTCGCGTCGCTGTCCGCGACGGTCAGCCCCCGCTCGCGCAGCCACGCGACGGTCTCGTCCCGGGTCTCGCGCAGGCCGCCCACCTGGGCCATGAGCTCGGTCGCGTGCGCGAGCGCGGCGCGCCCGACGGCCTGCGTCACGGCGGACAGGTGGTAGGGCAGCCGGACCACGCGCAGGGCGTCGACCAGGGCCGGCGCCGCCGCGAGGTAGCCGATCCGCGCACCGGCCATCCCGAACGCCTTGGACATCGTGCGGCTCACGGCCAGGTGCGGGTGGTCGGCGAGCAGCTCGAGGGCCGACGGCGTGCCGGCCCGCCGGAACTCGGCGTACGCCTCGTCGACGACGACGACGCAGCCCCCCGGCACGCGCGCTGCGGCGTCGAGCACCGCCAGGACGGTCGTGGTGGGCAGGGCGGTCCCGGTCGGGTTGTTGGGGCTGGCCAGCAGCACGACGCTCGGGGCGTGCTCGGCGACCATGGCGGCGGCGTGCGTCACGTCGAGGCTGAAGTCGTCGGCGCGACGCCCCGCCACCCAGGTGGTCGACGTGTCGCGCGCGTACTCGGGGTACATCGAGTACGTCGGCGCGAAGGACAACGCCGTGCGGCCCGGCCCGCCGAAGGCCTGGAGCAGGTGCAGCATCACCTCGTTGGACCCGTTGGCGGCCCAGA
>NZ_DAORSQ010000034.1:0-25991 GCF_035443605.1 Actinotalea sp.
GCTCATCGCGAGCTCGATCATGAGCAAGAAGATCGCCGAGGGCACCGGCGCGCTGGTGCTCGACGTCAAGGTGGGCAGCGGGGCCTTCATGAAGGACCTCGAGCGGGCCACCGAGCTGGCGCGCACGATGGTCGCGCTCGGCACGGACGCCGGGGTGCGCACGGTCGCGCTGCTGACCGACATGTCCACGCCGCTGGGGCTCACCGCCGGCAACGCGCTCGAGGTGCGCGAGTCCGTGGAGGTGCTCGCGGGTGGTGGGCCGGCCGACGTCGTCGAGCTCACCCTCGCGCTGGCCCGGGAGATGCTCGCGGCGGCGCGCGTGCCCGGCACGGCGACCGTCGACCCCGCCGACGCGCTCGCGGACGGTCGCGCGATGGACGCGTGGCGCCGGATGATCGCCGCTCAGGGCGGCGACCCGGACGCTCCGCTGCCCTGGGCACGGCACACCGAGCAGGTGCTCGCCCCGGCCGACGGCGTGCTGGTCGGGCTGGACGCCCTGGCGGTCGGCGTGGCGGCGTGGCGGCTCGGTGCCGGCCGGGCGCGCAAGGAGGACGTCGTGCAGGCCGGCGCCGGCGTGCAGCTGCACGCCAAGCCCGGGGCGCTGGTCCGGGCAGGCGAGCTGCTCATGACGCTGCACACGGACACCCCGGAGCGGTTCGAGCGGGCTCGTGAGGCGCTGACGGACGCCGTGACGATCGCCCCCGAGGGCTCGCGTCCGCCGGGGACGCCGATCGTCCTGGACCGCATCGTCGCGGACTGACCCGTGGGCTGGCAGCTGACCACCCTGGTCCGGCGCCTGCAGGGTGTCGTCTGGCGCGGGGTCGGGGCGCCGCAGGCGGGCGGCGGTCGCCCGCCTGCGCCGCCGGCCGGGTTGTCGTCGGGTCCCACGGCGCCGTCGGACGCTCCCGCGGGGGAGGGCGCCGCGGCGGTCGATGTCGCGGCGGCCACCGCAGGGCGCCTGCGCGCGATGCTGCCGGTGCCGGACCGCGCCCGCTACGACGCGCTGCTCGCCGAGCGGCCCGACGCAGCCCCCGTGCTGGCGCGGGCCCTCGCCGCGACGGGCAGCGTGCCGGCCGTCGAGCACCTCGCGCGGCGCTGGGCCGTGCTCGCGCCGGCCGAGCGAGCCGCCGTGGCCGACCCCGTGCGCGTCATGGCCCACGCCGGGCGGCAGACCGACCCCACGACGTGCGGCTCGGCCAGCCTGACCATGCTGGCCGCCGCGGGCGACCCGCTGCTGGCGCTGTGGCTGGGCACGGGCTGGTTGCCTCCCGTGGGACGGCCCCCGGAGCTCGCCGGCGCGGGCGAGGAGCGGCTGGGGTCCCTCGCGCACGCCCCCGCGGAGCTGCGCTTCGCCGCGCTGCAGCGGGTCGTCAAGCACCGCACCAACGACCGGTCGGTGCTGGGCCTGCCGTGGCCCGCCCGGCTGGGCACGCCGCCATGGGGAGCGGCCCGCGAGGCGCGCTACCCCGGGGTCCGGTACGTCCACCGGATGCTCGACGACACCGACCGTGCCGACCTGGCCGCGGTGCTCGACGCGGTCCGCGACGCCGTCGGGCGCGGGGTGCCCGTGCCGCTCTACGCGGGCGGTGACACCGCGCGCGGCTGGGCAACGGCGCTGCCCCGCCACGTCGTGCTGGCCGTCGGCGCGACCGCTGGGGCGCTGGTCGTCTGGGAGCCATCGGCCGGCCGCCTGGCGTCGCTGCGGACCGCCGACCTGGTGGCAGGCAGGGCGGCGCCCGCCGCGGCCCTGGGCGGCTGGAACCACCTGATGTGGGCGGTGCTGCCCGTCGGCTGACGAGGGCGCCCGCTGCCACCTCGTCGGCAGCCGTGCCGCCGTCACCACCCCCGTGATGCGCGGCCCCTGGCGGTGCGCCCGGTGCGGGGCGACGATGGAGCTGCACGGACGGACCGCCCGCCGGGAGCACCCGGGAGGGCGCCGAGGCGAGAGGTGCAGGCGATGAGCACGACGGGTGACAGCTCCTGGGCCGACGCGGGCCTCGTCCCGCCGGCGGAGGTCGACCCGCCGGACGCCGCGCGGCCGGCGGCCCCCGGTGACGCGGCGCCCGAGGGGCAGGAGGACCACCGTCCCTCCCCGCCGCGCCCGGACCTGCGCGACGAGGCGGACGAGCCGGACGTCGTCGAGCAGGCCATGGACGGCGCGATCGACCTGGAGGACTACCCCGAGGGCTGAGCCGGGTGCCCGAGGCCCCGGCGGACCGACACGCCGTCCGGCCGAGACCCCGGCCGACCGATACGGTGCTGGCATGAGCGACGAGGCATCGGTGAGCCACGAGGAGATCGCGCGGCTGCCGAAGGTCGTGCTCCACGACCATCTCGACGGCGGGGTGCGTGCGGCGACCCTCGTCGAGCTCGCAGCCGTGATCGGGCACCCGCTGCCCACCGCGGACCCCGAGGCGCTGGCGACCTGGTACGTCACGGCGGCGAGCAGCGGATCGCTCGAGCAGTACCTCGAGACGTTCGACCACACCGTCGCGGTGATGCAGAGCGCCGACCATCTGCGGCGGATCGCCGCGGAGGCCGTGCTCGACCTCGCGGCAGACGGCGTGGTCTACGCCGAGCAGCGCTACGCCCCCGAGCTGCACCAGACCGGCGGGCTCGACCTGCAGGACGTCGTCGACGCCGTCGGCGAGGGGCTGGCGCAGGGCACGGAGCTGGCCGCGGCCGCCGGGCACACCATCCAGGTCCACCAGGTCCTCACCGCCATGCGCACCTCCGACCGCGGGCGCGAGGTCGCCGAGCTGGCCCTGGCCAACCGGCGCCGCGGGGTGGTCGGCTTCGACATCGCCGGCCCGGAGGCGGGTTTCCCGCCGTCGCGGCACAAGGCCGCGCTGCGGACCTTGCGGCGCGCGGCGTTCCCGTTCACCGTGCACGCGGGCGAGGGCGACGGCGTCGGGTCGATCGCCGAGGCGCTGGCGCTCGGCGCGGTGCGGCTCGGGCACGGCACCCGGATCGTGGACGACATCGTGCTCGGCACGCCATCGGACGGCGACCCGTGGGGGCTGGACGGCGCCGTGCTGGGCGATCTCGCCCACTGGGTCCGCGACCAGCAGGTGCCGCTGGAGATCTGCCCCACGTCCAACGTGCACACCCACCTCGCGCCGTCCGTCGGTGCTCACCCGGTCACCGCGCTGCTGCGGCTGGGCTTCGCGGTGACGATCAGCACCGACAACCGCCTCATGTCGCGCACCTCGATGAGCCGGGAGCTGACCCTCCTGGTCGACGAGGCCGGCTGGACCCTCGACGACCTGCGGGACGTGGCCGTGACGGCAGCATGGAACGGCTTCATCCACCACGACGAGCGGCAAGAGCTCGTCGACGAGCACATCCTGCCCGGGTACGCCGGGCAGCAGAACGGACGGCACCGCGCATGAGCCCCACCCAGCCCACCATCCCGGCCGACCGACACGCCGTCGCGCGGATGGTCGACCACACGCTCCTCAAGCCCGAGGCCACCCGTGCCGACGTCGACGCGCTCGTCGCCGAGGCGCAGCGCCTGGGTGTCTACTCGATCTGCGTCTCGCCCTCGATGCTTCCGGTCGACGCCGGGGACGTGCTCGTCGCGACCGTGTGCGGCTTCCCCTCGGGCAAGCACCACAGCGCCGTCAAGGCGACCGAGGCGGCCCGCTCCGTGGCCGACGGTGCGCACGAGGTCGACATGGTCATCGACCTCGGTGCGGCCAAGGAGGGCCGGTTCGACGCGGTCCAGGCGGACATCGCCGCCGTCCGCGCGGCCGTGCCGGCACCGACCGTGCTCAAGGTCATCATCGAGTCCGCCGCGCTGAGCGACGACGAGATCGTCGGCTGCTGCCGGGCCGCCGAGGCGGCCGGCGCCGACTTCGTCAAGACGTCCACCGGCTTCCATCCCGCGGGCGGGGCCAGCGTGCACGCCGTCGCGCTCATGGCGGCGACCGTCGGGGGGCGGCTCGGCGTCAAGGCTTCGGGGGGCATCCGTACGGGCGCGGCGGCGCGCGAGCTCGTCGTCGCCGGCGCCACCCGGCTGGGCCTGTCGGGGACGGCCGCCGTGCTCGACGGCCTCGACGAGCCCGCGCCGACGGACGGCACGGCCCCGTCCGGGTACTGAGCGCGGGTGCTGCGGGCGCTGCGGGCGGGGTCGTGGTGAGGGCCTACCTCGACCATCCCGGCCCGCTCGCGCTCGCGCACCGCGGCTTCTCGCTCGACGGCCTGGAGAACTCCATGGTCGCGTTCTCCGCCGCCGTCGACCTCGGGTACCGGTACGTCGAGACCGACGTGCACGCCACGCGGGACGGGGTGGCGGTGGCGTTCCACGACGCGTCCCTCGATCGCGTGACCGACGCGGCCGGCCTGGTCGCCGACCTGCCGTGGTCCACGGTCGGGGCGGCGCGGATCGGCGGCTCCGAGCCGGTGCCGACGCTTGCCGACCTGCTCGGCAGCTGGCCGGCCCTGCGGGTCAACATCGACGTCAAGTCCGCGGCGGCCGTCGGCCCGACCGTCGAGGTCATCGAGCGGGCGGCCGCGCACGACCGCGTCTGCGTGACGTCCTTCTCCGACGCGCGGCGGCGGGCCGTGGTCCGCGCCCTGTCGCGACCCGTGGCGACGTCCGCGGGCACCCGCACGGTGGCCGGGTTCCTCGGTGCGACGGCCGTGCACTCGGCGCGCGCCCGGTCCCGTGCGCTGCGTGAGGTCGACTGCCTGCAGGTGCCCGAGCGTCAGGGCCGGATCCCGGTCGTCACCGCCGCGACGGTCGCCGCGGCGCACGCGTCCGGCGTCCAGGTCCACGTGTGGACGGTCAACGAGCCGGCCGAGATGGCACGGCTGCTCGACCTGGGCGTCGACGGGCTCGTGACCGACCGCGCCGACCTGCTGCGCGATGTGCTGCGCACGCGCGGCCAGTGGGTCGGCTGACGGCCCGTCGCCCGCCCGCCGACCCGCCGTGCCGCGGGCGCGTCCTATGCGAACCCCGCATGGCACCATGCAGCGCGGTCGACCTAGGGTCCCCAGGTGCGGTGTGAGCGTCCCGCACCCCTCCGCGCCGAGCGCGCCGCCCCGACGAGCTGGAGTCCCTGCCGTGCAGCTGCCCGATCCCCGTGAGGCCTCCGTCGACGTGGCCCGCCCCGCCTACCGCTGGGTGGTGCTCGCGGCCTCGGTCGTCGTCGTCATGTGCACCGGCGTCATCTACGCGTTCTCGGTGTTCGCCGGCCCCCTGGGAGAGGCGCACGGCTGGTCGGGCGCGCAGGTCATGCTGGCGTTCGCGCTCAACGGCGCGGTGGCCCCGGTCCCGATGCTGCTCGGCGGCATCGCGCTCGACCGCGGCTGGGCGCGTCAGCTGATGATGACCGGTGCCGTCCTGTTCGGGCTCGGCTTCGCCATGACCGGGACCGCGACCACGCCCGTCGGGCTGAGCCTGTGGTACGGCGTCGTGACGGCGTTCGGGGTCGGCTTCTGCTACTCGACCGCGGTCAGCAACACCATCCGGTACTTCCCCGACCGACGGGGCTTCGCTGCGGGGGTCATCACCGCAGGCGTGGGTGCGAGCTCGGTGATCGGGGCCCCGGTCGCCAGTGCGGTGATCGGCTCGGCAGGGGTGTCCGCAGCCTTCGTGCGGATGGGGCTCGTGTACGGCGTCGTGGCACTCGTGGCGGCATCGTTCATCCGGTCGGCTCCCACGGCGCGGGCCGCGCGGGCGGGGGCGGACGCCGCCACGGGCGACGGCGCGACGGGCGACGCCGCGGTGGGACACGGCGCGGTGGCGGACGGGGTGCCGTGGTACCGGATGGTGCGGTCGACCCGGTTCTTCGTGATCTTCGCGCTCTTCGCGATGAGCCTGTTCGCCCCGGTGATGGCGCTGTCGCAGCTGTCCGGGATCGGTCAGAGCAGCCGGTTCGGGCTCTCGGCAGGCACGGCCGCGCTGTTCGTCGCGGCCTTCGCTCTGGCCAAGGCCGTGGGCGGGCCCGCATGGGGCGTGGTCGCCGACCGCCGCGGCGGGCCGGTCACCGTGACCATGCTGGGGGCGGTGAGCGCCGTCTCGCTCGTCGTGCTGCTCACGGTCCACTCGCCGGTCGGGTTCGCCATCGGCGTCCTCGGGCTCGGCTCGACGCTCGGCGGGGTGTTCGGGGTCTTCCCTGCCCTGACGATGACGACGTTCGGCCCGCGGTTCCAGGGCACCAACTACGCGATCATGTTCGTCGCCTACGCGGTGGCGGCGTTCGTCGGGCCCCGGTTCGCGGCGACCCAGTCGGTCGGCGGGGACTACGGCGTGCCGTTCGTCGTGGCGCTGGTGGTCAGCCTCGGTGCGGTGGCGCTCGCACCCGCGCTGCGCTCGCGGCGCGCGCCGCGTCGTGACCCTGTCGCGCCGGAGCCGGCGCGGGGGTCGGCGCCGGAGCAGGAGCCGGCTCCGGAGCGTGTGGTCGTTGGCGCCGGCCGCTGACGGCCAGGGCCGGGCTCAGATGCCCAGCGCCGCCGCGACGTCGGCCCGGACCGCATCCAGCCGGTGCCGCGCGGCCTGGCGGGCAGCGGTGAGCGTCCCCGGTGCTGCGTGCTCCTCGACGGGCAGGATCACCTCGAGGTAGCACTTGACCTTCGGCTCGGTGCCGCTGGGCCGCACGATGACACGCGTCCCGTCGACGGCGAGCAGCCGCAGCCCGTCGGTGGGCGGCAGCGCGTCCGGGTCGTCCGGGTCGACCGCCGAGAGGTCGACGACCTCGACGACGCGGGCCCCCGCGAGCGTGGCCGGCGGTGTGGCGCGCACCCGTGCCATGGTCGCCGGGATCTGCTCGAGGTCGGCGAACCGGGCAGAGAGCTGGTCCGTCAGGTGCAGGCCGTGCCGTCGCGCGAGGTCGTCGAGCACGTCGAGCAGCGTGCGACCCTCGGCCTTGACGCGGTTGGCCAGCTGGGCCAGCAGCAGGGCCGCGCTCATCCCGTCCTTGTCGCGCACGTGCTGGGGGTCGACGCAGTAGCCCAGCGCCTCCTCGTAGCCGAACACGAGGCCGTCGGTGCGCGCGATCCACTTGAACCCGGTGAGCGTCGAGCGGTGCTCCAGGCCGTGTGCCGCGGCGATCCGGGCCAGCAGGCGCGAGGACACGATCGAGCTGGCCATGGTGCCCACGCCACCCGCGCGGGACGCGACGTCGTACCCGAGCAGCGCGCCCACCTCGTCGCCGTGCAGCATCCGCCAGCCGCCCAGGCGCGGGTCGAGCACGGCGGCGGCGCAGCGGTCAGCGTCCGGGTCGTTCGCCAGGACGAGGTCCGCCCCGACCTCCCGCGCCAGGGCCAGCGCCAGGTCGATCGCGCCAGGCTCCTCGGGGTTGGGGAACGCGACGGTGGGGAACTTCGGGTCCGGCAGGGCCTGCTCGGGCACGGGGTGCACGTCGACGAAGCCCGCACCGCGGAGCACCAGCTCCGCCGTGCGGCCGCCGACGCCGTGCAGCGACGTGAGCACCACGCGCAGGTCCCGCGGGGCGTCGTCGCGCAGCGTGGCGACGGCGGCGAGGTAGGCGTCGAGGATCTCCTCGCCGAGGACGGTCCAGCCCGACTCGGCCCGCGGGACGGACGCGACCGAGGCGACCTCGGCGATCCGCGCGGCGATGAGCCCGTCGTACGGCGGGACGATCTGCGCGCCCTGCCCGGAGCCCTGCACGACGCGGCCGCCGAGGTAGACCTTGTAGCCGTTGTCCTGGGGCGGGTTGTGGCTCGCGGTGACCATGACGCCGGCATCGGCGCCGAGGTGGCGCACGGCGAAGGCGAGCACGGGCGTGGGCAGCGCGCTCGGCAGCAGCAGCGCGTGTCCGCCGGCGGCGAGCACCACGGCGGCGGTGTCCCGCGCGAAGACGTCGGAGTTGGTCCTGGCGTCGTAGCCGATGACGACGCGCGGCCCCTCGGCCGTGGGGCCGCCCTGCGCCATGGCGTCGCGCAGGTAGTGCACCAGGCCCGCCGCGGCCCGGATGACGACGGCGCGGTTCATCCGGTGAGGACCGCCGCCGAGCGCGCCGCGCAGCCCGGCGGTGCCGAACTCGAGGATCCCGCTGAAGCGGTCGGCGAGGTCCTCGAGGGCGGCCGGCGCATCGGCCCCGCCGCCCTGGGCCGTCGCGAGCAGCACGCTCAGCTCGGTGGCGGTGCGGCGGTCGGGGTCGTCGGTGATCCAGGTGCGGACGGCCGCGAGCAGCTCGCGCGTGGTGACGTCCGTGGTGGACGGGTCGGCAGCCATCAGATCCGCCGCGCGATCTCGGCGAGCAGCCGGCTGATCCGCGGGGCCGCGGCCTGGCCGGCCTCGATGACCTCGGCGTGCGACAGCGGCACGGGGCTGATCCCGGCCGCGAGGTTGGTCACGAGCGAGATCGCCAGCACCTCCAGGCCCGCGTGCCGGGCGGCGATCGCCTCGAGCGTCGTCGACATCCCGACGAGGTCGGCACCCATCCGGCCGGCCATCGTCACCTCGGCCGGGGTCTCGTAGTGCGGACCGCGGAACTGCGCGTACACGCCCTCGGGCAGCGCGGCGTCGACCTCGTGCGCGACGTCCCGCAGCCGCTGCGCGTACAGGTCGGTGAGGTCCACGAACGTCGCGCCCTCGAGCGGCGACGTGGCCGTGAGGTTGAGGTGGTCGCGGACGAGGACGGGCGTGCCGGGCGTCCAGGCGGTGTTCAGCCCACCGCAGCCGTTGGTGAGCACGACGGCACGCGCCCCGGCCGCGGCGGCCGTCCGCACGCCGTGCACGACGCGCCGGACCCCCTTGCCCTCGTACAGGTGCGTGCGCGAGCCGAGCACGAGGGCGTACCGGTCGGTGCCCGCGAGGCGGACGGAGCGGGTGGTCGCCACGTGACCGGCGACGGCGGGTGCGGCGAAACCGGGGATCTCGTGGCTCGGGATCGCGGCGACGGTCTCGCCGAGCTGGTCAGCGGCCTCGCCCCAGCCCGAGCCCAGCACCAGGGCGATGTCGTGGCGGGCCACGCCGGTGCGCTCGGCGATCACCGCCGCCGCCCGGGCGGCCACCTCGCGCGGGTCGGTGGTCGGGTCGTCCAGGGCTGCGGCGTCGGCGTCGTGGCTCATCCCAGCAGGCTATCGCCGGTGGCGGGTCCGCGGGGTCCCGCCGGGCGGTGGGCGGGCGGCCCCGCAGCGGCGCCGTCGGCCCGATGACGGCACAATGCCGGGGATGACCTCGCTGCCCGCCGGAGCTGCGGTACCCCCCGTGCCCACCCCCACCCCCGCCCCTGCCCCCTCGGGTGGCGCCGCCCAGCGCGTCGTCGTCGTCGGCGGTGGGCCGGGCGGTTACGAGGCGGCCCTGGTCGCGCGGCGCTCGGGGGCCGACGTGACGCTCGTGGAGCGCACCGGGCTGGGCGGGGCGGCGGTGCTCACCGACGTCGTGCCGTCGAAGACGCTCATCGCCACCGCGGAGTGGATGACCGTCGCGGAGCGGGCCGGGGAGCTGGGCATCCGCCGCGAGGGGCCGGACCACGGGCACGTCGTCGACCTCGCCCGCGTCAACGCCCGCGTGGTCGAGCTCGCCCGCGCCCAGTCCGACGACGTCCACGCGCGGCTGGCGGCCGAGGGTGTGCGCCTGGTCGCCGGGACCGGGCGGCTCGACGGGCCGTCCCGCGTGCTCGTGACCCCGCAGGCGTCCGACGGCGCGCCCGGCGGCCCGGTCGAGGTGCTCGAGGCCGACGTCGTGCTCGTGTCGACCGGCGCGACGCCCCGCACGCTGCCCGAGGCGATGCCCGACGGCGAGCGCATCCTGACCTGGACCCAGCTGTACGGGCTGACGGTGCTGCCCGAGCGCCTCGTCGTCGTCGGCTCCGGCGTGACGGGCGCGGAGTTCGCCGGGGCGTACAACGCGCTGGGGTCGGACGTCGTGCTCGTGTCCTCGCGCGACCACGTGCTGCCGGGCGAGGACGCCGACGCCGCCGCGGTCATCGAGGAGGTGTTCGCCGGGCGGGGGATGACCGTGCTGGGCCGGTCGCGCGCGGTCGCGGCGGAGCGCACGGGCGACGGTGTGCGCGTCACGCTGGCTGACGGTCGCGTGGTCGAGGGCACGCACTGCCTCATGGCTGTGGGCTCGGTGCCGAGCACCGCGGAGATGGGGCTCGTCGAGGCGGGGGTGCGGCTGGGCCCGCACGGGCACGTCGAGGTGGACCGGGTCTCGCGGACCAGCGCCCGCGGCGTGTACGCCGCCGGGGACTGCACGGGGGTGCTGCCCCTGGCGTCCGTCGCGGCGATGCAGGGCCGGATCGCCATGGCGC
Organism: Actinotalea sp.; assembly: GCF_035443605.1. Taxonomy (NCBI): domain Bacteria; kingdom Bacillati; phylum Actinomycetota; class Actinomycetes; order Micrococcales; family Cellulomonadaceae; genus Actinotalea; species Actinotalea sp. The sequence continues at coordinate 10,230 of NZ_DAORSQ010000034.1, forward strand.
ACGCGCTCGGCGGGGCCGTCGCGCCGCTCGACCTGGGCACCGTGGCCGCGACGATCTTCACCGCGCCGGAGATCGCGACGGTCGGGGCGTCGGAGCGCTCGCTGACCGCGGCCGGCGTGCGGTTCGCCCAGGTGAGCCTTCCGCTCGCGCGCAACCCGCGCGCGAAGATGCTCGGCATCCACGAGGGGTTCGTCAAGATCTTCGCGGCCCAGGGCAGCGGGATCGTGCTGGGCGGCGTGGTCGTCGCGCCGCGCGCGGGCGAGCTCGTCTACCCCCTCACGGTCGCGGTCTCCCAGCGGCTCACCGTCGACGACCTCGCGGGCACGCCCACGGTGTACCCGTCGCTGTCCGGCAGCGTCGCGGAGGCCGCTCGCGTGCTGCGGGGGCAGCTCGGCTGACGGTTCCGGCTGGTGCGCGTGGTCCGCGGTGCGAGGGGTCAGGCGATGGTGGCGGGCTCGCGGTCGGCGGGCGGGTTGACCTCGGCGCGCGGCGCCGCAGGGCCACCCCACACCGTGCGGATGTAGAACCAGCTCGTCGGCACCACGTAGGCGGTCCACGCGACGGCCTGCAGCCAGGTGGTCGTCGGGTCGAGGTTGACCAGGCCCTTGAGCAGGGTGCCGTACCAGCTCTCCGGGGGCAGCACGGCGCTGATGTCGAAGGCCAGGGACTCCCCGCCGGGCAGGATGCCTGCCTCCTGCAGCTCGTGGATGCCGTAGGAGAGCACCCCGCCCGCGATGACGACGAGCGCCAGGCCGGTCCACGCGAAGAAGGACCGCAGGTTGAGCGCCACGGCCCCGCGGTAGATCCCCCAGCCGAGGGCGACGGCCGTGGCCAGGCCCAGCACGGCACCCAGGAGCGGACGCGTACCGGACCCGGTGGCGCCGGCGGCCGCCCAGAGGAAGAGCGCCGTCTCCAGGCCCTCGCGGCCGACGGCCAGGAGCGTGGCGACGAGCACCGCCCACCGGCCGCCGGTCAGGGCGGCGTCGAGCCGGCCGTGCAGGTCCGACCTCAGGTGCCGCGCCGTCCGCGCCATCCAGAAGATCATCCAGGTGAGCAGGGCGACCGCGAGGATCGACAGCGTCCCGGCGATCGCCTCCTCGGCGCGCTCGCTCAGCTCGGAGGGGCCGAACGTCAGCAGCGCGCCGAAGGCGAGGGACACGCCCACGGCGAGCGCGACGCCGAGCCAGACCTGGCGGATGAGGTCGCGTCGCCCGGTCTTGGTGAGGTACGCGAGCAGGATGCCGACCACGAGGGCGGCCTCGAGGCCTTCGCGCAGTCCGATGAGGAAGTTCGCCAGCATGGCTCGGGGCTCCGTAGAGATGAGGGTTGCCTTACCTAATGAGGTGAGCCTAACCCATCCGTCGGGCGGTGCGCCCCGCCGTGTCCGGCCTGCGGACGGTGCTCAGCCCTCGACGAGCGCGCGCAGGCCCGGCCAGGCCGCGCCGAAGGCCACCAGCAGCGGCAGGTCCGCGACCTGTGAGGTCGGTACCCAGGCGACCGCGAGGCTCTCGGCGTCCGTGGGACGCGGGTCCTGCGGGCCGACGGCCCTGGCCACGACGGTCGTGTACCGCCACGGCCCGTGGTCGAGCACCTGGGTGGCGTGCACCTCGATGCCGGCGGGGTCGATCCCGGCCTCCTCGCCGGCCTCGCGGACGGCCCCGGTGACCGGGTCCTCGCCGGGCGCGAGCGCACCGCCGGGGATGCCCCAGGTGCCACCCTGGTCGCTCCACTCGGCACGGTGCTGCAGCACGACGTCGTACCCCACGGGGGTGCGCCGGGCCAGGAGCAGGCCGGCGGCGCCGAAGAGGCCCCAGTGCCGCCGGCCGCACGCGCACTCGACCCAGGCATCGCCCGGCTGCCGGTGGACGCCGTCGGGGACCGGCCCGGGTGTCAGTCGACGATCTCGCAGATCGCGGTGCCGGAGCTGACGCTCGCACCCACCGCGGCCGTCAGGCCCTGCACGGTGCCGGCCCGGTGCGCCACGAGCGGCTGCTCCATCTTCATCGCCTCGAGCACCACGACGAGGTCGCCCTCGGCGACGGTCGCGCCGTCGGCAACGGCAACCTTGACGATGGTGCCCTGCATCGGCGAGGCGAGCGTGGTGCCGTTGGTCGCGGTGCGCACCGGCGCACGCCGTGCGCGCTGCGGGCGGCTGCCGAAGCCCGCGCGGGTGCGGCCGGCGAGGCCGAGACCCGCCGGGAGCACGACCTCGATGCGCTTGCCGCCGACCTCGACGACGACGCGCTCGGTGAGCTCCTCCTCGGGCTCGTCCGCGGGCGCCGGTGCGCCGGCCGAGGCCGAGGCACCGCCGGGACGCAGGCCGGGCAGGCGGTCGGCGAAGGCCGTCTCGATCCAACGGGTGTGGATGGTGAAGGGTGCGGCGGGGTCGGCCGGGACGAACGCCGGCTCCTCGAGCACGGCGGCATGGAACGGCACGACGGTGGGGATGCCCTCCACCTCGAGCTCGCGCAGCGCGCGCCGTGCCCGCTCGACGGCCTGGGTGCGGTCCCGGCCGGTGACGATGAGCTTGAGGATCATCGAGTCGAACGCGCCGGAGACGGTGTCGCCCTCGATGACGCCGCTGTCGACGCGCACGCCGGGCCCGCCGGGCAGGCGCAGCCGGGTGATCCGGCCCGGGGACGGCAGGAACCCGGCGGCCGGGTCCTCGCCGTTGATGCGGAACTCGATGGAGTGACCGCGCGTGGCGACCTCCGTGTAGCCCAGCGGCTCGCCCGCGGCGATCCGCAGCTGCTCGCGGACGAGGTCGATGCCCGTGACCTCCTCGGTCACCGGGTGCTCGACCTGCAGGCGCGTGTTGACCTCGAGGAAGGAGACCGTGCCGTCCTGCGCGACGAGGAACTCGCACGTCCCGGCCCCGACGTAGCCGGCCTCGCGCAGGATGGCGATCGAGCCCTCGCGGAGCTGCCGCTCCTGGTCGGCCGTGAGGAACGGTGCCGGCGCCTCCTCGACGAGCTTCTGATGACGCCGCTGCAGCGAGCAGTCGCGCGTGGAGACGACGACGACGCCGCCGTACGCGTCGGCGAGGCACTGCGTCTCGACGTGCCGCGGGGAGTCCAGGTACCGCTCGACGAAGCACTCGCCCCGGCCGAAGGCCGCGGTCGCCTCGCGCACGGCGGAGTCGTACATCTCGGCGATCTCGTCGGCCTCGCGGGCGATCTTCAGCCCGCGGCCACCGCCACCGAACGCCGCCTTGATGGCGATGGGCAGGCCGTGCACGGCGGCGAAGGCCGCGACCTCCTCGGCGCTGGTCACCGGGTCCGGTGTCCCGGCCACGAGCGGCGCACCGGCGCGGTGGGCGATGTGCCGCGCGCTCACCTTGTCTCCGAGGGCCTCGATGGCGGCGGGCGGCGGGCCGATCCACACGAGCCCGGCGTCGATGACGGCCTGGGCGAAGCCGGCGTTCTCGGCGAGGAAGCCGTACCCCGGGTGCACGGCGTCGGCGCCAGAGCGGCGGGCGACCTCGAGGAGCTTGGGGATGTCGAGGTACGTCTCGGCCGCGCGCGCCCCCCCGAGGGCGAAGGCCTCGTCGGCCAGGCGCACGTGCAGCGCCTCGCGGTCGGGGTCGGCGTAGACGGCGACGCTGGCCACGCGCGCATCGGCGCAGGCCCGGGCGATGCGGACGGCGATCTCACCTCGGTTGGCGATGAGCACCTTGCGGATGGCGGGCACGGCTCACCGTAACGTCAGGCGCGGGTCGCCTTCACCCATGGCGCCGACGGCGCGCCAAGACTGTGCGGATCGTCAAGGCGCGTGCGGGGCCGTTTGTCGTCATCCGCCAGCGGAGGGCCGCCAGAGGTCCGTGACACGCACGCCCAGCTCGGCGAGCAGCTCGCGCAGCAGGGGCAGGCTGACGCCGACGACGGCGTGGTAGTCGCCCTCGATCGCGGTGACGAACGGCCCGCCGAGCCCGTCGACGGTGAACGCCCCGGCCACGGCGAGCGGCTCGCCGCTCGCGACGTAGGCGTCGATCTCCGCGTCCGACAGGTCGGCGAAGTGCACCGTCGTGGACGCCGTGGCACCGAGCGTCCCGGTGCCACGGCCGTCGGCGACGGGCCGCGCGTCGACCAGCCAGTGCCCGGTGTGCAGCACGCCGGAGCGCCCCCGCATCCGGCGCCAGCGCGCGGTCGCGTCGACGGCGTCGGCCGGCTTGCCGAACGCCTCGCCGTCGAGCTCGAGCAGCGAGTCGCAGCCGAGCACCAGGACGTCGTCTGGCAGGTCGTCGAGGTCGACCGGGTGGGCCGCGCGCGCGTCGTCGTCTGCGAGCAGGTCCGCGACGGCCTGCGCCTTGGCCTGGGCCAGCACCAGGACGGCGTCGGCCGGCTCGAGGACCCCGAACCGCGCGGTCGCAGCCGCCAGCGCGGCGTCCTCGTCGACCCCGGACACGAGCACGCGCGGGTCGATCCCCGCCGAGCGCAGCGTGGACAGCCGGGCGGGCGATGCGGAGGCGAGCAGCAGCGAGGTCACCGCGGCAGGGTAGCCGCCGCGGGACCTCGCCGCGCCGCGCCGTCGCGCCCTGGCCTCAGGCCAGTGCCTCGCGCAGCACGTCGAGGCCCACCGAGCCGAGGCCGAGGGCGCGGGCATGGAAGGCCTTGAGGTCGAACGTGCGCCCGTCGGCCTGCGCCGCGGCGGCGGCCTCGTCGCGGGCCGTCTCCCACAGCCGCTGGCCGATCTTGTACGCCGGTGCCTGGCCGCCCCAGCCGAGGTACCGGTTGAGCTCGAACCGCAGGAAGTCCTCGGGCATCGCGACGTTCGCGGAGAGGAACTCCCACGCCTTGTCGGCGTCCCACGTGCCACCGCCCCAGCGCTCGGGGCAGGGCAGGCCGAGGTGCACGCCGATGTCCAGCACCACGCGCGCTGCGCGCATGCGCTGACCGTCGAGCATGCCGAGGCGGTCGCCCCGGTCGTCGAGGAAGCCCAGGTCGGCCATGAGGCGCTCGGCGTACAGCGCCCAGCCCTCGCCGTGACCGCTGACCCAGCAGGCCAGCCGGCGCCAGGAGTTGAGCGTGGCGCGCTGGAACACCGTCTGGGCCACCTGGAGGTGGTGGCCGGGGACGCCCTCGTGGTAGACGGTCGTCTTCTCGCGCCACGTGGTGAAGGTGGTCACCGACGGCGGCACCGACCACCACATGCGGCCGGGCCGGGAGAAGTCGTCGGACGGGCCCGTGTAGTAGATGCCGCCGCTCTGGGTCGGGGCGATCCGGCACTCCAGGCGCAGCACGGGCGCCGGGATGTCGAAGTGCACGCCGTCGAGCGCGGCGATCGCCGCGTCGGCGGTGGTCTGCATCCACGCCTGCAGGGCCGCGGTGCCATCGAGCACGCGACCGGGCTCGGCGTCGAGCACGGCGATCGCCTGCTCCAGGGTGGCGCCGGGGCCGGCGATCTGGGCCGCGACGGCCTCCTGCTCGGCGACGACGCGGTCGAGCTCCGCGACGCCCCACGCGTAGGTCTCCTCGAGGTCGACCGTCGCGCCGAGGAAGTACCGGGACCACAGCGCGTAGCGCTCGCGGCCGAAGGCGTCCTCGAGCGGGGCCAGCTGCTCGAGCTCGTCGCGCAGGTACGCGGCGAGGGTGGCGTAGGCCGAGCGCGCCGCGTCCGCGCCGGCGGCGAGGCGCCCACGCAGGGCCTGGGCTTCCGCGTCGGGCTGCTGGGCCAGGGCGGCGTCGAGCGTGGCGCCCTGCACGAACGTGACGAAGAACGACGTCGCCCCGGCGAGGTCGTCGGCCTGGGCCGCGCACTCGCGCACCTGGCGGACGGCGGCGACCCGTGCGCGCGAGGCGGCGAGCCGCAGGGACGCCACGACGCCGTCGGCCGCGCCCGGCAGCGCCTCGAGGCGCGCGGCGATGTTGGCCCACTGCTCGGGGGTGTCGGTGGGCATGACGTCGAAGATGTCGCGCAGCTCCTGGACCGGGGAGGCGAGGTTGTTGAGCAGGCCCAGCCACTCGTCGGCATCGTGCAGCTCGAGCTCCAGGCCGATCCGCTCGCGCATCGCGGCGAGCGTCACGCGGTCGACGTCGTCCACGGGCTCGGCCTGCTCGAGCTGCGCGAGCACGGCGCGCGCGGCGTCGGCCTGCGCCTGCCAGCCGGCGGGCGAGAGGTCGGTCATGAGGTGGTCGTAGCCCGCGATGCCCATCGCGGTGGCCGCCAGGGGGTTGAGGCGGGCCGAGGTGGTGACGTAGGCGTCGGCGATCGCGTCGATCGCCGTGGGGGTCCGGGTCGGGAGGTCTGCGCTGGTCATGGGGGCGACCCTATGCCCGCAGCAGCCCCGGGATCGAAGCGATTCCCGGCGCCCGTGCCGGCTACGGTCGCGCGCTCCAGCGCCAGGCGTCGTGGCCGGGCCGCATCGGGTCGGAGAGGCGCTGGACGGCGTCCATCCAGCGGCGTCGGGCTGCGGCGCGGACGGCCTCGGGGCCGTCGTGGCCGGCCGCGGCCTGGGCCGTGACGGCGGCTCCGGCCGCCTGGCCCGCCGCGAGCCCCGCGACGAGGGCCGCGAGCTCGACGTCGTCCGGCTCGCCGCGGACCACGCGGACGTCGGGGGTCACAGCGGGATGTTCCCGTGCTTCTTGGCCGGCATCGCGGCCCGCTTGGTGCGCAGGGTCCGCAGGGCCCTGACCACCTGCGAGCGGGTGGCCGACGGCGCGATGACCGCGTCGACGAAGCCGCGCTCTGCGGCGTCGTACGGGTTGACCAGCGCGTCCTCGTAGTCGGCGACCAGCCGAGCGCGCTCGGCGTCGACGTCGCCGCCCACGTCGGCCACGTTCTTCAGCGCCGCGCGCTGCAGGATGTTCACCGCGCCCCCGGCGCCCATGACGGCGATCTGCGCCGTGGGCCAGGCGAGGTTGACGTCGGCGCCCAGCTGCTTGGAGCCCATGACGATGTACGCGCCGCCGTACGCCTTGCGCGTGATGACGGTGACGAGCGGGACGGTGGCCTCGGCGTAGGCGTAGATGAGCTTGGCGCCGCGGCGGATGATCCCGTTCCACTCCTGGTCGGTGCCGGGCAGGAACCCCGGCACGTCGACGAAGGTCAGCACCGGCAGGCCGAACGCGTCGCACGTCCGCACGAACCGCGCGGCCTTCTCCGCGGCGTTGATGTCCAGCGTGCCGGCCATCTGCAGGGGCTGGTTGGCGACCACGCCCACCGGGCGTCCCTCGACGTGCCCGAAGCCGATGAGCACGTTCTGCGCGTAGAGCGGCTGGACCTCGAGCAGCTCGCCGTGGTCGAGCACGTGCTCGACCACGGTGCGCATGTCGTACGGCTGGGAGTCGGAGTCCGGGACGAGCGCGTCGAGCTCGAGGTCGACCTCGGTGACCTCGGTCGCGTCCGGGTCCTCCTCCGTCCACGTCGGCGGCTCGGTGAGGTTGTTGGACGGCAGGTAGCCGAGCAACGACCGGACGTAGTCGATCGCGTCGTCCTCGTCGGCGCCGAGGTAGTGCGCGACGCCGGACCGCGTGTTGTGGGTGGCCCCGCCGCCCAGCTCCTCGAAGCCGACGTCCTCGCCCGTCACCGCGCGGATGACGTCGGGACCGGTGATGAACATGTTCGAGGTGCCGTCCGCCATGACGATGAAGTCCGTCAGCGCGGGGGAGTAGACCGCGCCGCCGGCGCTCGGGCCGAGGATGAGCGAGATCTGCGGGATGACGCCCGACGCCGCGACGTTGCGCCGGAAGATCTCGGCGAACTGGGTCAGCGCAGCGACGCCCTCCTGGATCCGGGCGCCGCCACCGTCGAGGATGCCGACGAGCGGCATGCCCGTGCGCAGCGCGAGGTCCATCACCTTGGTGATCTTCTGGCCGTGCACCTCGCCGAGGCTGCCGCCGAAGACCGTGAAGTCCTGCGAGTAGACCGCGACCGGTCGGCCGTCGACCGTCCCGTGCCCGGTGATGACGCCGTCGCCGGGCACCCGGCGCGCGTCGAGGCCGAAGTTGGTGGAGCGGTGCAGCACGAAGGCGTCGAGCTCGGTGAACGAGCCCTCGTCGAGCAGGGCGTCGATGCGCTCCCGGGCGGACTTCTTGCCGCGGTCGTGCTGCTTCGTCGCGGCCAGCTCCTGCGCCTGGGCCTGCTCGGCCGTGCGGCGCACGAGGTCGGCGAGGCGGGCGGCGGTGGTGGTCGTGCCGGTCACGGGTGCGTCGCTCACAGACCGAGGGTAGTTGTCGAGACCCCACATCCCGGGTGCGGTTCTCGACCGTGTCGCGCGGCGTCCGTGTGAGGGTCCGGACAACCGGAGGGGACGGCCGGGGCCCGCGCGGGGCGGTCCGCCGTCGGGGCGTCTAGCGTGGTCCCGTGGACCCAGACGGCACGCCCGAAGCCCTCGTCCCCCGTGCCCCGCTCGACCCCGCGGCCCTGCCGCGCGCCGTGCGGGCGTCCGTCGCTGCGGTCTCGCCGCGCGGCCTCGGCAGGGTCGAGGTGGTGGCGAGCACGGCGTCGACGTCGAGCGACCTGCTCGCCGCGGCGAGCGCCGTGACGGGCGTGCCATGGCCCGACCGGTCGGTGCTCGTCGCCGACCACCAGGTGGCAGGGCGCGGCCGGGCGGGCCGCACGTGGGAGACCCCCGCCGGGGTCGCGCTGACCTTCTCCGTGCTGCTGCGGCCCGCGGTGCCGCCGGCGCGCCTGGGCTGGGTGCCGCTGCTCGGCGGGCTCGCCGTCGTCCAGGCGCTCGCGGCGGTGACGGGCGTGCACGCCGTGCTCAAGTGGCCCAACGACGTGCTCGTCGAGGCCACGGAGGAGATGCCGGGCTGGGGCGCGTTCCGCAAGGTGGCCGGGGTGCTCGGCGACCTGGCCGCGACCTCGGACGGCACGGCCGTCGTGCTGGGCATCGGGATCAACGTCGCGCAGCGCGCCGACGAGCTGCCCGTCCCGAGCGCCTCCTCCCTCGCCCTCGCCGGCGCCGTCGCGGACCGCACGGAGCTGCTCGCCGCGGTGCTGGCGCGCTGGGCGGAGCTCGACGACCGCTGGCGCGCGCACGACGGCGACGCGGGCGCGGCAGGTCTGGGTGCCCAGGTCGCCGCGGCGTGCACGACGATCGGGCGTGCCGTCGAGGTGGACCTGCCCGGTGGCACCGTGCTGGCGGGCCTGGCGACCGGCCTCGCCGACGACGGCGCCCTGCTCGTCACGGCGGACGGGCGCGTCCGCGCGGTCCACGCCGGCGACGTCCGCCTGCGCAGCCGCGGCTAGCCTGACGGGATGGAGACTCCCGAGCGGCCGCCGGACTCCACGCTGGCGCGCCTCGAGGAGCTGCTGCTCGGCGGACCGCCCAGCCTCACGCTCCCGCAGGTGGCCGAGCAGGCCGGCGTCGAACCGGCCCAGGTGGCGGCCTTCTGGCGCGCGCTCGGTCTGCCCGTCCCCGACCCGGACGTCGCGGCCTTCACGCCCACCGACGCGCTCGTGGTCGAGACGGTGCTGCGTGCCGGCCGGGAGTTCGACCTCTCGGGCCGCACCGGGGTGACCCTCGTCCGGGCGATCGGCCACACCACCGAACGGCTCGTCACCTGGCAGGTCGAGTCGCTCGTCGAGCACATGGCCTTCCGCTACGCGCTCGACGACACCACGGCGCGCATCCTCGTGCTCGACCGCCTGGCCGACGTCGTACCGCTGCTCGAGCTCCAGCTGGTGCACGCATGGCGGCGTCAGGTCGCGGCGATCGCCGGCCGGTTCGCGCAGACCTACGCCCAGGCGCACGTCCCGGAGCAGACGGACGACCTGCCGCTCGCCCGTGCGGTGGGGTTCGCGGACATGGTGTCCTTCACGACCCGCTCGGCGGGGCTCGGGCCCGGCGCGCTCGCCGAGCTGGTCGGCGGGTTCGAGGCTGCGGCGCGCGACACGGTGACCGCCCTGGGCGGCCGGGTGGTCAAGACGATCGGCGACGCGGTGCTGTTCGTCGCAGACGACATCGAGACCGGTGCCCGGGTGGCGCTCGGGCTCGCCGACGCCCTGGGCGCCGGCTCGTCGACGCCGGTGCGGGTGGGGCTGACCTGGGGGCGGGTGATCTCGCGGTTCGGCGACGTCTTCGGCCCGTCCGTCAACGTCGCGGCCCGCATGACGGCGCAGGCCGAGCCGGGGACCGTCATGCTCGACGCCTCGACCGGGGCGCACCTCGCGGGGCGCGCCGGGTTCGCGCTCGCGCCGCAGCCGGAGCGCGAGGTCGCCGGGTTGGGGCCGGTCAGCCCCGTGCGGCTGTCCCGGGCGTGAGGTGCCGGGCCGGCGGTGCCGGCCCACGCCGCGGGGCACCGCAGCAGGGCTCACCCCGCCGGCTGCGCCGTGACCGGCTCGACCAGCCCCGGACCCTGCGTGCCGACCCGGTTCACGGCCGTCGAGACGCTCGTGGCCACGAGCGTCGGCGGCGCGTCGCGCAGCAGCGGCAGCGCCGCGGCGCCGTCGAGCGCAGGATCGAGCCAGGCGTCCCAGCGCGCGGGGTCGAGCACCACGGGCCGGCGGTCGTGCAGCGCGGCGACGGCCGGGTCGGCCGTCCAGGCCGCGCCCGTGACGATCGTGGTGCTGACGAGCCAGCGCAGCGGGTCGTCGTCGGCGCGGCCGCGGTCCCGCCAGAACTCGTAGAGCCCGGCGAAGGCCAGCGGGCCGCCGTCCGCGCGGTGGATCCAGTGCGGGGTGCGGGGCGTGCCGCGGGGTGCGCCGGGGGCGGGCTCGGTCCACTCGAAGTAGCCCTCGGCCGGCACGAGGCAGCGCCGGGCGGCCAGGGCCTTGCGGAAGGCCGGCTTGGTGTCGAGGGTCTCGTAGCGCGCGTTGATCATCCGGGCACCGACGGACGGGTCGCTCGCCCAGCCGGGCACCAGCCCCCACCGGGCCAGGCGCAGCGAGCGGCGCGGGGCGCGGTCCGCAGGCTTCTCGGAGCCCCCGGCGCGGCTGCCGTCCCGCCCGCCGTCCCGCCCGCCGTCCCGCCCGCCGTCCCGCCCGGCGTCCCGCTCGCCGTCCCGCCCAGCGCGCCCGGTGCGCTCGGCGCGCTCGACGACGATCCGCACGGGGTCGGTCGGGGCGATGTTCCAGGACGGTGGGAGCGCGAGCGCATCGGGCGCGACGTCGTCGATCTCCACCCCGAACGCGTCGGCGAGGTCCTGGGCCTCGCGGAACGCGGCGAACCGTCCGCACATGGCCCCAGCATGCCCTGCGCCACCGACGCGGGGGTGCCCGGCCACGACCAGTCCGTGGGAACCCCCTGCCGATCGAATCGTTCCGATGTCATACTGACCCGATGCCCACCCTCACCGCCGGCAGCGCCCGGCAGGCTCGGGGGAGCGAGCGCTCCGTCGGCTTCGTGATCCTCGTCGGCTCGCTGACCCTGCTGCCGGCGCTCGCCACCGACATGTACCTGCCCTCGCTGCCCGAGGTCGCCGGTGAGATGGGCACCACCGACGCGGCGGTGCAGTTCACCATCACCGGGATGCTCATCGGCGGCGCGATCGGCCAGCTCATCGTCGGACCGTTCTCCGACCGCGTGGGCCGCCGCAGGCCCGTGATGATCGGCGTCGGCCTGCACGCGCTCATGTCGCTCCTGTGCGCGCTCGCCGTGACGATCGAGCAGCTCCAGGCGCTGCGGGTGCTCCAGGGGCTGGCGAGCGCCGGTGCCACCGTGGTGGCGATGGCGATCATCCGGGACCGGTACACGGGCTCGGAGGCCGCGCGCCTCATGTCGCGGCTCGTGCTCGTCATCGCGGTCGCGCCCCTGTTCGCACCGACCATCGGCGGCGTGATCGCCGACGCCTGGGGCTGGCGGGCGGTCTTCGTCGCCCTCGCCCTGCTCGCCGGCGTGCTGCTCGCCGTCGTCGCCGTCGCCCTGCCCGAGACCCTGCCGGCCGAGCGGCGGGCCGCCCACGGGCTGGGGGCGCTCGCGCACGGCTACGTCGGGATCCTGCGCGACCGCAGGTTCGTGGCGCTCGCCGTCGTGCCGGGCTTCGGGATGGCCGTGATCATGGCGTACGTCTCGGGCTCGCCCTTCGTGCTGCGCGACGAGTACGGGCTCACGGCGCAGCAGTTCTCGTTGGCGTTCGCGATCGGCGGGACGGCGCTGGTGCTCGGTTCGCAGCTCAACGCCGCGCTGGTGCGCCGCGTGGGCCCGATGCGGCTGCTCCGGTTCGGCGCGCCGGCGACGACGGTGCTCACCGCCGTGCTCGTCGTCGTCGCGGCCACGCGGGCGGGCGGGGTGGTGGGCTTCATCGCCGCGCTCTGGCTCTCCCTGTCGCTGCTCGGGCTGGTGCTCGGCAACGCCTCGGCGCTCGCGCTCAGCCGGCACGGCGAGCGGGCAGGGACCGCAGCCGCGACCCTCGGGTTCATCCAGACCGCGCTCGCCGGTGCGGTCAGCCCGCTCGTCGGCGTGCTCGGCGGCGGGGCGCTCGCGATGACGGGGGTCATGCTCGGCAGCATGGTGGCGGCGACCCTCGTGCTCGCCCTGGCGACCCCCGCCTACCGCAGGGGCGGGTGGCTGGAGCCGATCGGTCCGCCCGTCGGCACGCACTGACGGTCACCTACGCTGGTCCCGTGCACCGCTGGAACGACGTCGCCCGGGCCACGGGCCTGATCGGGCCCGACGGTGCCGTGCGCCCCACGATCTTCGCCGAGATGTCCGCTCTCGCGGCGCGGACCGGGGCCGTCAACCTGGGCCAGGGGTTCCCCGACGTCGACGGCCCCGAGCACGTCGCGCAGGCCGCGATCGACGCGATCCGCGCCGGCCGCAACCAGTACCCGCCGGGCGGCGGTGAGCCGGAGCTGCGCCGCGCGATCGCCGCGCACCAGGAGCGCCACTACGGCCTGCGGCCCGACCCGCTGAGCGAGGTGCTCGTCACGACGGGGGCCACCGAGGCGATCGCCGCGACGGTGCTCGCGCTGGTGGACCCCGGGGACGAGGTCGTCACGCTCGAGCCGTCGTACGACTCCTACGCCGCCGTCATCGCCATGGCGGGCGCCCGGCACGTCACGGTCGGGCTGGTGCCGGCGGGCACCGGGTTCCGCCTCGATCCCGCGGCGCTCGCCGCCGCCGTGACCGACCGGACGCGGCTCATCCTGCTCAACTCCCCGCACAACCCCACCGGGACCGTGCTGACGCGCGCAGAGCTCGAGGCCGTGGCCGCCGTCGCCCGCGCGCACGACCTGCTCGTCGTCACCGACGAGGTCTACGAGCACCTGACCTTCGACGGCGCCCGGCACGTGCCGATCGCCACCCTGCCGGGGATGGCGGAGCGCACCCTGACGATCTCCTCGGCGGGCAAGTCGTTGTCCTTCACCGGGTGGAAGGTGGGCTGGCTCACCGGGCCAGCTGCGCTCGTCACCGCGGTGCGCACGGTCCAGCAGTTCCTCACCTACGTCTCGGGCGCGCCGTTCCAGGTCGCGGTGGCCTCCGCGCTGCGCGACGAGGACGGCGCGACGGACGCCTGGGTGCGGGGCCTGGCGGGCTCGCTCGCCGCGCGCCGGGACCTGCTGTGCGCTGGGCTGCGCGCGGCGGGCTTCGAGGTGGTGGTGCCGCAGGGCACCTACTTCGTCGTGGCGGACGCCGCCCCGCTGGGGGTGGCCGACGGCGTCGCGCTGTGCCGCAGGCTGCCGGAGCTGGTCGGCGTGGTGGGGGTCCCCGTGAGCGCGTTCTGCCGTGCCGGCTCGCCGACGGCCCGCGCGCTGGCCTCGCGCGTGCGGTTCACGTTCGTCAAGCGCGAGGCGGTGCTCGAGCAGGCCGTCGAGCGACTCGCGGGACTGCCGGCCGCGCTGGGCTGAGCCCGCGCGGCGGATCGCCGCCACCTCGGGCTCAGGCCGGCGGACGCCCGGAGACCGCACGCGCGGCCGCCTCGACCCGCGCGTGGTGCCCGGCCCAGCCGGCCGCGTCCCTGGCGCTCATGTTGTCGTTGCCCGGGGCGTACCCGACCGCGCCGTCGATCCCCTCGCGCAGCACGTCGGCCTGCCCGGTGTGCCGGGCGACGTCGACGAGCAGGTGCACGAGGACGGCGTGCAGGGACGGGTGGCGGCGGTCCTGCGACCACCACGGCACCTCGCCGACGGCGTCGAGCGGCAGCGCCTCGACGGTGGCGTCGGCGTGCTCGGACGAGCGGCGCAGGAGGTCGAGGACGTCGGCCCGGGACTCGGACGCTGGGACCCACAGGTCGTCGTCGTCCTGCGCGTCGTCGTCGAACCAGGGCAGCGGGATGCCGGACGGGCGGCCGAAGCAGTCGCCGAGGTAGCCCAGCTGGATGCTCGCCACGTGCTTGACGATGCCAAGCAGGTTGGTGCCCGTGGGGGTCAGTGGTCGGCGCGCGTCGTACTCGTCGAGCCCCTCGAGCTTCGAGGCGAGTGCCGTGCGCTGGGTGCGCAGGTAGCCGTGCAGCGTGGTCTTCTCGTCCATCGCGCCAGTGTGCCCCCGGGCCGGACGTCCGTGCACGTGGGCGCCGACGGTCACTACCGTGGGACCTGACACCTTCCGGGAGGCAGTGACGTGACCACACCCATCGACGCGACGACCACCGAGGCCTGGGCCGCCCTCACGGCGCACCAGGCCACCTTCGCTGCCGACCTGCGCGGCTGGTTCGCCGCCGACCTGCACCGCGCGGAGACCATGACGCGCACGGTCGGCGACCTGCACGTCGACCTGTCCAAGAACCTCGTCACCGACGAGACCCTCACCCTGCTCGTGCGTCTCGCCGAGCAGGTGGGGCTGGCCGAGCGCATCGAGGCGATGGTCTCCGGGCAGCGGATCAACGTCACCGAGGACCGCGCCGTGCTGCACACGGCGTTGCGCCGGCCCGCCGGCATGCGCCCGTCGCTGGTGGTCGACGGGCAGGACGTCGACGCCGATGTCCACGCCGTCCTCGCGAAGGTCTACGCGTTCGCCGAGCAGGTACGCAGCGGGGCGTGGACCGGCGTGACGGGCAGGCCGGTCGCGACCGTCGTCAACATCGGCATCGGCGGCTCGGACCTCGGCCCGGTCATGGCGTACGAGGCGCTCAAGCCCTACGTCCAGGACGGGCTCGAGGTGCGGTTCGTCTCCAACATCGACCCGGCCGACGTCGCCGAGACGGTCCGGGGCCTCGACCCGACGACGACGCTCTTCATCGTCGCCTCGAAGACCTTCGGCACCCTGGAGACCCTGACCAACGCGCGCCTGGCGCGCCAGTGGCTGTGGGACCAGCTGCTCGCCGTCGGCGCCATCGAGGACACCGACGAGGCCCGCACGGCCGCCGTCGCGCAGCACTTCGTCGCGGTCTCCACCGCGCTGGACAAGGTCGCGGCCTTCGGCATCGACCCGGCCAACGCGTTCGGCTTCTGGGACTGGGTGGGTGGCCGCTACTCGATGGACTCGGCGATCGGCACCTCGCTGGCGATCGCCGTCGGCCCGGACGCCTTCGCCGAGATGCTGGCCGGGTTCCACGCCGTGGACCGGCACCTGGCAACCGTGCCGTTCGACCAGAACGTGCCCGTCCTCATGGGCATGCTCAACATCTGGTACGTCAACTTCCTCGGGGCGCACACGCATGCCGTGCTGCCGTACGCGCAGTACCTGCACCGCTTCGCCGCCTACCTGCAGCAGCTGACCATGGAGTCCAACGGCAAGTCCGTGCGGGCCGACGGCACCCCGGTGACGAGCGACACCGGCGAGGTCTTCTGGGGCGAGCCCGGCACCAACGGCCAGCATGCGTTCTACCAGCTCATCCACCAGGGCACGCGGCTCATCCCCGCGGACTTCATCGCCGTCGCGACCCCTGCGCACCCGCTGGTGGACACGGCGGCTCCCGGCGCCCCGGACGTGCACGAGCT